>QZKK01000141.1 GCA_003599475.1 Desulfobacteraceae bacterium | reverse complement strand
TCATTTTTTTGCTTGACAGGGGGGATATAGAATGTCCCGATGTCCTAGATTGCAGTCGATTTGACCATTATTCTCAACTGGAGGTGCCCTTATTATCCGAGCCGATGACATGCTCAATTAACTTATCCACCACTGGCCCCATGGTCCGATCCTCTCGAATCCAGGCCAGTTTCCGCTTCCAGCGTTCGACGATTTCGATGAACCTTGGGTCGTCTGAGCTAATGATTATTTTCGGCAAAGGGATTGGGTCTGGCGGAGCGAAATCGACCTTGGTTGACTCGATCAGGTCGATGACGTCTATCCTCCTCCGGAAAGACGCGTCATCGATATTTCCCAAATTCCGATGGCGCTCGATTATAAACCGGAAAAGCGGCCAGTCTTCATGTTTGCGGAACCAAGCGGCAAGCAGCGGATTTTCCTCAAGTGATTGCCTCATTTTCGGCAATAGTAAATCAATATTGGCATCGCATATACAGGAAACCAGTGTCCAGCCGAACCGCGCGATGGGCCATTGTGGTTGCTGCAGGCGTCTTCTCACCTCCAGACTTGTTGCGTCGAGACATGCAGACAAAGCCAAGCAGATATCGCTTTCTGGCTCGTCTATATCCAGATTTGGACTTGTGATACGGGCTCTCGCGTAGTTGGATATTTCAGAATCGAAATTAGCACGGCCTTCGAGCCACTGCGCCAATCGCAACTTTGTCAGCTCACTGATGCCTACTCCGTCTTTCACTTTGCCTAAGCTTTTTCCCATGATCTCAGCGGCTTCTTGGAAACGTCGGTGGTGCATCAGGGAGTAAAATTCGAAGTTCGGATCATCAGCAATTGCCGAATTAAATTTCTTTATTCGTTCGAGTTTTTGACGTACTGTTTCTATATTAGATAATTTGCGGATTTCAAGGAGCATTGAGAAATTCGGTTGGAGCTGTGGAGTTAGAACCGCTTGAATTGCTGCCTCAACGCTTTCTGGAGGTAGAAAGCGCATTTGAAAAGCTATGAAGCGTTTTTCAGACCACGAGGGACAGGACGATAGCTGGACCGCAGTAGTATAGGCCTTGTATGCGGAATAAAAGTCTGCATTTCTAACATGGGTATTAGCAAGAGAAGAAAGAACGACCGCCCTGTTATGTTCTGAGGCTGTCAGCGTCAGCTGATCCATATAGAATTCAACAGTGTCATCAGGGCTACTTGATTTACTGCTGTAAAATGCCGACTGAGCATTTAATACCTTCAGCAAGCCATCAGGGTCGAGTTTTTTGGTGAGATCTGCTAGTAATTGTCCGGCGGAAATACACGGCCAAGATGGGCAATTAGGCAGGGCCTCTTGGTTTTCATGCGATGAATACCATCGATACATTCGCATCAATGCATATTCTATCATCTCAATGTGAAGAGTAGAAACAGCAATCGGCCATAATTCACTAATCAAATTACTACATACTGAAGGTGCGAGATTCTCGCAAATCTCGCTCTTCCAAAGGGTTCCAAAGAAGCGGGGTATAGGGCGATCAAGAGGGAACTTACGAGCCTCATCACAGAAATCAAGGACCCGGTTCTGAATCGGGGTGGAAGTAGACAACTCATCGGAATAGCCGTTCCAGATGTCCTTCCAAGTATCAATGTAATCCGGTTCCCGGGCAACGGATGCAAGCAGGCAATTAATCGCTTCCACCTTATTATTATTTTTCCAATGTTGCTGTTCCAAGCCTCTCGCCCCGAGCACGTCACGTTTCGCGTTTCGCTTCTGAATCTCCAGGGCGAGTTCTACATAGCCTTTGTATAAAGGCGCCTCGATATCCTCGAGTTCTGCATCCGGTGAAGGTGGGATCATGAGTCGTTCACCTATTTCCATACTCGAATCAAATGGGAGTTCTATCAGCTTCGGCATCTCTGGCGCATAGGGATCGAGTTCAAACGGATAGGACGATTTCGATTCTTTCTCAAGCCACCGGAAAACACGTTTTGCGGCCACCTTGCGCACCTCATTCAAACGCGGCGTCGAGTAGCTTGGGCGCGGTGAAAGAACTGGAATGGCAGGAATCTGTTTGTCATGATCCAAACTGAGGTTTCGTTGACGCAGGAACCTGCCAAATACGTCCTGAATGCCCATAAGTTGGGTGACGTTCGGTCGGAACAAGAACACCATCGAATCCGCCAACGCGATAGTGGTCGCGTAGGCGGTATCAGACAAACCTGTGCGGGCATCGACAAACGTATAATCGAACAGCTCCCTGAGAACTGTCTTAAGCTCAGAAAAAAGCGGCACATATTGGTGGTGGACGATTGATTTAGAATCTGTCTCGCGCATGGCGGCAAGGTGCTCATGCAGTTCCCTTCTCACTCGAGAGGCTCCCAAGACATTCACATGTCCGCTGGGGAGGACGAATAGATTCTCTGTCTCCTGAACTTTGTATGCGTAATCCTCCAAATTCTCGCCCAATGATTTATGCAGAAAATCAATAATGCGTTCCGATTCGGTCCACTTTGCTTTATTTTCAAAGTATTCATGAAGGAGCCCGAGAAATCCCTTTACTTTCACGTCCTGTTGCGGTGGAAAAAACGCCGGAACGCCAGGTGCCTCCAAATCTAAGTCCAAGCACAGGATACGGCATGCAGACAAACCTGGGCTGTGGGTGATCTTGTTGGCCTTGCCTCGTATGTAATTTGCGTGAATGCGTGCGATAAAGGATGCTACATGGCATAATGCCATGGTCCTACCCACGCCCCCTTTATAAGAGTAGAATGCAACTATTTGAGAATCGTATTCGAGAGGCTTAACGTAACTGCCTAAGCTCATTGTATTCACCTCATGCCATGTTTATCGCCTGGATGTCTTCCGGTTCGAATGCAATCAACCCAACGGCCGCAAGGTCCGTGGTCATCCTTTCACCGCGGAGCAGCTCCAACATGTTCTTTTGCGGTTGACTCTCCGATTGGTTGTGTTCATTCACCAACGCCTGCGCGACCTGTTGGCCAGCCCAAGCCAATTCAATTTGGACATTTTTGGCACCAACCTTTTGCTTCGACAGGAGCCCCATCTCGGTCATTCTGTCAACAGCCTTTTCACCGGCTGCGCGATTCATCCTCGGAGGGCCGAATCTCCAAGCTTGCCCTCTCATGACCGGTGCACCATGCCTGTACAGCCTTAGGAGTAGTTCGCGGTATGATTCGCGCCGGCTGCCTATAAGGAGCCCCATGTATTTGGCCAAGCTGTCGCCGCGCAGGAGTTGCGCAATTTGCCGGATCACAACGTCGAGACGCACGATCAACTGGTTGTGTTGTGGCATCGCGCTCAGTAAGTGAGGGTTTGAGGCGGAGTCTTTGAGCACTTCACGAAAACCGGAGGCCAATTTACGGAGCTCGTCATGCTTTCCTTCAGCCATCCAAGTTAGCACCAGATCGTTCATGGTTTCGAGAAAGTGAGCTGCCTGCTCTGCGAATGTGTCCGGATGAGAGTTTTTTGTCTGCTCGATCAGCAGATTGGCTACTTCTGACACGGAGTCAACATTCGGACACATCAACATAACAGCGCGCGACACATCGTCGCTCGTGATCGTTTTGGTGGTTTGTATCAAGCTCATTATGAACGCCTCCTAACAGCAGATCCTGCCTGCGAAGGATTATAAAAATCGCCGATAATCCAAATTATCTCATAATATAGGTCCCCCAAGCCTTTGTCAACATCTCGTTCATTATCCAGTCACCCAAAAAACAGACTTTCAACCATTTAATCGGCCAACCGTCCTTAAAAATTAAGTTTGCCCCAATTTAAATCATGTTTCAGTCATCAATTCAAGGAATCGGCGATCCCGAAAGTCAAGAGCGCAAATGATCCGCCCAAGCGGGTTGGCCATCTCCCGGTAATCTCCTCCGATTTTCTGACGGTCTGGGGCTCTACGGGAATAGCATACTTTTGTTTTCTCACCTACATTCCCGAGTTTCGGCAGGTTCCAAAAAGCGATCTCCGTATCGGAGTCGTCGGTTTTGACCATCTGCGGGGTATTGACATAGAACACGCCGGTCCCGAGGCGTGACAGCTTCTGAGCCGGGAACCAAAACCAGCCAGGGGACGAATTCATGGACAGGACTAAAATATGGTCCGCTACGTCGGCATACTTCCCCAATCTCGTTCTATCACTCCATAATAGGTCTTTGCATACAGCAATGGCTAATACGCCGATCGGGGTGTCAAGCAAGAGCGCCGAGTTGCCCTCGAGAGCATCTTCTTTCACCCACTCGCACCCAGCTTCGCGGGCAAGTGCTACCACCGAATGATTCGGGTGGCCTTCATCACCAAACTTGAGGTGCTTCACCTCGACAGCCATTAGGTCGACTTTCTGGTAATCGTGAAGTGGTCGCACTATGCCGTCCACCACCAGCCATACCGGAGCTGTATTTGCTTCAAAATTGTTCTCTGGATCCGTATTGACATGGTATGAGCCTGGAAGGACGAGAGCCAGTTCTCCGGGGTCTGAATCGATTTCTTTTCGCAAGAGTTGACGTCCTTCTTCGCAGACGCACAATTCCGGAAAGCAAAGAATATGGATCCGCTCTTCACGAGCCCAACGGACAGCCGCCCGCAACTCGTCCTTGTAAGCAGACTTAAGGGAGTTCGGTGACAGAGCGGTTTGATCATCCCAAAATCTGATTTCCTGAGCCAGAAATCCGACTGTATTGATCTCATGCGGAAGGACACGGGTCCCGCGAAAGAACGTCTTGGCCCTTCCGCTCAGGGGGCAAAGCCCGACGCGTAATGTGCGTTTAGATAGCACTCCCATGAAAGCACTTTTCGTCTTTCCAAGTTCGACCCATTCGTCATCGTCGAGATCGACAACTCGCAGATGGGGGAACTCGTATGATCGCGTCAAGGTGGAGCCGTCCAGGAAACCCGCGCGAGGTCTGCCCTCGTCGCATCGCTTGGCAACATTCCACCAACGTTTACCTAAAACCAGTCCACCACCGCGAATGATCGGCCTCGCGGAATAAATCCGATCAAGCTCCTTTAATAATTGCCACAGATGCCGAATCCGTTGAACCTCTGACAAAAACTGCCCCTGGCTTTCCTGCCACCACAAGCATGCGCCAATCAACGGGTTATTCCGATCCATTGCCTTACAGATCGAAACCTTTGCCTCCTTGAACTCTGTTTGCCTCTTCCACTCTGAACCTATAATCGCACCGCTCAGTGTTTTGGCGAGTTCGTAATATTCAGAGATCATCCTTGGCAATAAAACAAAACAATCAATGTCAACCACGGGCGCCACCATTGAAAATGATATACTCTAATTGAATTGGGATACGATATCTTTTGCATTGAAATCAAACAAAATTTTAACCATGGAACCTCTCCATGCCCCATAGGCGCCGTAACTCGGTGGAACGCCACCAAATCATCATCGGAGAGACACTTTTCATTCCAATTTCGGTTTCCCCGAATTTGCAGAATAAGAACAGTGCGGCCAATCGGCGGTCAACCGAGACGCCCATGTAACATCCAGCTTTCAAATAGAAATCATTATCTTTTTCCAGATCTGAATTGTCAATATTTCGATTACGTAGTCCGGATCGAGTCGCTGGAAGATCCCGTTCAAAATACGGTGCTTGGTGGCTCACGTTTAATGCGATTGTATGCTCCAGAATTCTCTTCAAACATTATTTCGCCATCGCTGCACGTTTGATCGCAAAGTTCAATGCGCCTCGGCATTCATTGACTATTGTTGCGGTTTCGGCGTTTCTCCACTCCGCCACTGCTCTTTGCGCGATCTGTTGGCTGATGCCGCTGTTTCGTACCTTGTGGGTCAGCATCTCGGAGATCGTACCTCCATCCTTTCGCCGCAGGCCTTCAAGCAGTCGTGTCTCAAAGATCAGCTTATCCTCAATCTTCTTTGCCAAAGCTTCAGGAGTAGAATTGCTTCTCAACTCACCCACAATCGAATTCGCCACCTCGTGCGCCATAGCCATCACGAAAAGATCTTCGAGCTGCGACGCCTGTTCACGAGAAAGCAGGCTCTGTTGTCCAGCGATAATTTCTCCAAGCGATGTGACCGATTGGCGGAGTTGTTCATACCGCTGGGCATCCTTGGGCTGCATCACCAGTACGTAATAGAGCACAAGAAAAACGGCTAAACCGAAGGTGCCAACGAGTTGAACAGCTACCGCCCAGCTTTTCGGCAGACCGGCGACACCGACTTCTTTGGGATTTTGATGGTCTTCGTTCGGCATACGCTCTCCTTGTATTTCTTAGGAAACCCCGTCACCTCCCAACGAGATGGCATTCTTGACCGCGTGTTCTTGTGCTTGATCAGATAGTGCTCGTAGGGGGAACCGATCACATCGCCTGCGATTGCGCCGATCATGTGGACCCCTCAGTCACGCCTGTGGGCTATTCCGTCAGCCGCCGTTTATCCGATCTCTCAAACATCCGGAGCATCTGAAGGTGATAACCCGCCGGCCAGGCAAGATCAATTCATCCCCGGTGGCTGGATTCCGGCCCTTTCGAGCTCTTTTGGACCTCACCTGGAACTTGCCGAAGCCCGACACAAGGATGTCCTCCCCGGATTCAAGGGTGCTTTTGATAATCTCCAGCAGGGTCTCTACGATATTGATGGATTGCTTTTGGGAATACCCGTTTTCTTTTTGAATGGCGCTGATGATCTCTGCTTTCGTCAAGGCTTTGGTCATGGAGCACCTCATTGGTAGTGGCGGGAAGGGAAATATCGTTTGAATAGATTTAAGTCTTGGTTTTGTCAAGCAAAATTTAATGCAGCTTGGAAATCCCCCGTTTTTTCGGGGGTCAGTCCCGCCCTGGCGGGATCAATAGGCTCTGCCGTAACGGATCCAACGGGAACAATGGAATGATGGAATTATGGAAAAATGGGTTGGAGGAATTCTGTCAACTTATATAAAAGAGATCATTTCAGCTTTATCACCCAATCTTCCAGTATTCCAACATTTTGCAGCAGGTATATAATCAAGCCCTTTGGGCTTAAATCAAAGCCGCGCCCTCTGGACCCCGGATCTTTACTGATGAGCAGGGCTCAGATCTGCTCTCGATACTTGACGACCACCGAAGCCTATGGATATAAGCTCAAAGAATAATGCGGCTTACAGATGAACAGAAGGCGATTGTCGCCTGCGACCTGAATCCCGGTGAGATCCTGAAGGTGATGGCTTTTGCCGGAACCGGCAAGACCTCGACTTTAATCGAATACACTATCGCACGGCCCGGCTTCCGATTTCTCTATGTTGCCTTCAATAAAAGCGTGCAGCTTGAAGCCCAGAAACGGTTCCCCAAAAATGTAATCGCCAGAACATCCCATGCATTGGCATTCCGCACTCACGGTCACACCTACAAAGATCGTTTGGTTTCAGGTTTTCGGGCCAACACCGCTATGGCCGCGCTGGATCTCAACAGATATGAGGATGCACGGTTTACAATCATAACCCTTAACAATTATCTTATCTCCGCCGATCCCAAGGTGTCAGGGCAGCACATCCCGCAACAGGCCAAGGCCTTTTATTCACAAAAAGGGGAGGCGATGCCGGATTTTGTGTCACTTTCCAATCGGCTGGGGCGCATAATGTGCGATGGATCCGATGAAAGCATCGGGATGCTCCACGACGGATATCTGAAACTCTATCAATTGTCCCACCCCAAATTGAATTATGATTGCATCCTTTTGGATGAGGCCCAGGATATCAATCCGGTTACAAGCGCTTTCATATTGGAACAGGCCGATCCAAATGACGGCAGGAGGCCGGCATCAATAATATTGGTTGGCGACAGTCATCAACAGATATACAGCTTCCGGGGGGCAAAAAACACCCTCTATCGGATCAAATCCTCCCGAACAATGTATCTTACCCGCAGCTTTCGATTTGATAATAATGTGGCCCGAGTCGCCAATATGATCTTAGGGGTCTTAAAAGGCGAAAAAAAGAGAGTCGTTGGACGGCCTGTAAACAAGGCAGATAAACCCAAATGGAATCCGAGACGCTACACCGTCATTGCAAGAACCAATGCCGCCCTTTTCGACAAAGCGGTCGAGCTGTATAAGACGAAGAAAATCGGGTTTGTAGGAGGGGTGGAAAAGTACCGGCTAAGTGCCATCAGGGACACCTACTTTTTGTATGCCCGAAAAAGCAGCCAAATTGAGGACCGTTATATCAAAAGCTTCGATAGCTATACCGATTTGAAAATGTATGCGGGAGCTGTTGAGGATGTCGAGCTTTTCAGTGTCTGCAAGGTGGTTGAAAATCATGGAGCGGCGATACCGGTTCTTGTCGAAAAAATCATCGAAAATAATGTCGATCTGGAAGAAGCCGAGGTGGTATTGACAACCGCCCATAAATCAAAGGGGCTTGAATGGGATAACGTTCTATTATTAGGTGATTTCCCCGTTCTTGTCGAAAAAGGCGAGGTGGTGGACGATTTGGAGCCTGATGAATACAATCTCGTTTATGTGGCCATGACCAGGGCCAAATCCCGGTTGAAGTTCGACAAGGGAAACAGCGTGCCGGAATTTATTCGATTTGTTCGAAAGCTAAAGGCAGATCGTTTAAAAAAACGGTTCAAATATGGTTCAGGAACCTAACGTATGCATCGAGTGCGGCTGCAGGCTGCATCCGGCGTTATCCTCACATGCCGGCCACCGGGTTTTTGAAGCTGCAGGGCAACAGGGCGGCGCATTTGCCGCAGACATGGGTGGATTCGGGAAGGTCGGAAAAAGAGTCGAGGACGTTTCTGTTTTCATTGAGCCGGTCCCAGCAACGCCTTCGGTCGAATCCCGTCTCGCTCAGCGCTTCCACCGGACAGGCTTCGATGCATTTTCCGCACTCTTTTCCGGCTTTGAGCAGACAGGCTTCATCGGTCTGAATGAGCGGGTGCTCCCCCAGGTCCGCCTCCGTCACCAGGCTCCCCAGACGGCCTGCACAACCCGCCGGGGTGATCATCATGTGGTGGATTCCGAATCGCCCGAGGCCCACCAGATGTGCCAGGTGCTTATGGGACCAGCGGGCCATCAGTTTAATATCATCGAAATTGTGAGTGGCCGGCGTCAATCCGGATTTAAAGCCATTTGTTTCGAGCAGTTCGCCGAGCGCTCGGCTGAGCCGCTCGATGAGACCATTGGTCGCAACATAGGCAAGACCCCAGTTCCGGCAGGGGCGGACCCCCTTCCGGTTTTCCTTGACCAGCATTTCGGTGAAAGGAATGAAAAAAACAATCACGGATCGGGCTGTCTGAAGCAGATCCCGGGGCTGGATGTGGTTATCGGCGGCGATCCGGGGAAGCTGCTCGAAGCGTTCGTCAACCGGCGCTGTCGCCACCAATGGCTTTTGCCACCAGCCGCCGTTCTTCAGCCGTTCCGATTCCGATTCCACAAATTTTAAAGCAAAGTCTCGCAATATATCGATGGTCACATCCCGGGTCATGGTTTTCTCCTTTTCCGATTTTTGCGCAAGGATAGCAAAATCCATCGATGCCCCGCAACCCAATAAAAGCCGAAGGGTTCGATGGTAGATTTTCGAGACCTATCGAACTCGAAAGCGGGCTATGATCTACCGGTCCTCGAGATGTAAAATCAATCGATTGCGCAAACGATGCGATCGATGAGATCTGAAAGGCACTCTTCGGCAGCCCGGAGCGACTCCGTCGAATCGAACCGGGAGGTCAGTTCATGAAACAGGTCGTGGAAAGGAGATGGAGGCTGCTGCGGGTCCGGGTAGACGACGGGGGGTTTTCGATAGGCGCCGTCCGAAAAAAAGTAATTGCAGGGGGTGGAATCGGGAGGCTCCCGATACGGCCAGCCGGATTTGAGGGATAGAAACTCCCGTATCGCTTCAGAAAAGCGTTCGCTTCCCAGGGCATCCTCTTCAGTGAGAGGGCGCTCCAACCGGCCTTCCACCCTGTTAAAGAAATGGGTCAACAGCCGATGCTCCGTAATCACGAGCCCATAGAGATACCAGTCGTCGACCGATTGCAGGATCATGCGCTTGATCACCGGAGTCAGGAGGCGGTTCGACGGACAGAAGTAGGTGTGGCAGGCGAGTCCGCCGTAGTCGCTCAGCCCGCGGTAATCGATCTTATGGTTGAGGGGGATTTCCGGATGGAGCATGCATCCGACTCTTTCCCGCATCGGTCCGATGAAGCCGATAAACGGACAATGATGAAATTCCGGAAACGGCCGGCCTTGAGAGATCTCGCTTTCGATTTTACGGCCGAACTCCAAAATGGCTTCCATCTCCCTTGGGACGGTTGAAAACGACCCGGTGCGTTGGCGGAGCAGCTCGACCAGTTTCTTGCGGGAAAGGCCTGCGATATTGTACAAACCGCAGCACGCACCGCAGGAGACGTTTTCGCAGACCTGACAGAGATGGACGTTGCAGGATGGCTCATTTTGCAGTATATAAGCGGGCTCGGACATTTTTTGACAAAACGTCTGGTATGTTTTTTGGTTTATTTTTAAATTCTTAATCTTTATCATATCTTATACGATAATGAAACAAGAGAAGCCATCGATCGGATCGAACCCCGGGCCGAAGCCCGGGAGGGAAAGGCTGTTCCCCACGGCCAAAGAGGATGCCGAAAGCGCTCAGTTGCCCGCCGATTCACCCCAGACCCAGTCTTCATCCTATCGACTGGCTTTTCAGGATTCGGAATTTCTTCTGAGAGATGAGCTTCGTCCGGTTCGCCTGCAGCTTGAACTGCTGAAACCGGAGCTGATCCAGCAGGAGCATCAGATCGAATCGACGGTTGTCATTTTCGGCAGCGCAAGGATTCCGGACCCGGAGACTGCGAAAAGAAATCTCGAGGTTTTGGAAAAATCGTTAAAAGAAGCCTCTGAGAATGAAAACCTTTTGCGGCTGACCAGAATCGCGCGGCGCGCTGTCGAAAACAGCCGTTATTATGAAGATGCCCGAAAGCTCGGTGCCCTGATCTCCCGGAACACGGACTGGGATAAGCTGGTGGTGGTAACCGGCGGGGGACCGGGGATTATGGAAGCCGCCAATCGGGGGGCGTTCGAATCCGGAGCCCAGAGCATCGGGATGAATATCGTGCTCCCTTACGAGCAGCGCCCCAACCCTTACATCACCCCGGATCTATCTTTTAATTTCCACTACTTTGCCATCCGCAAGATGCACCTGTTGATTCGGGCCAAGGCAATGGTGGCGTTTCCGGGAGGATTCGGAACCCTCGATGAGCTCTTCGAAACCCTCACCCTGATTCAGGGCGGAAAGGTAAAGAAGATCCCGGTTCTCCTATTCGGGAAAAACTATTGGGACAAGGTGGTAAACTTCGATGCCCTTCTTGAGGAAGGAATGATCGGTGAAAGCGACTTCCGCCTGTTCCGGTTTGTCGAAACCGCCGAAGAGGCCTGGGAAGTGATTGCAAAGGCAAACGGCTTGTAACCGGTTCCCGGTGCACCCGTTTTCGCTCAGAGAATGTCAACGGCCTCGCCAGGCATGATTCATAGAGACCCGCCGATATCGAGCTGTTAAATCTCCCTGCAACCGGATACCTTCCTTAAGCAATCGGAAGCTCCAACCGATGTATCATAGGGGGAATGATCGCGCCGTACAGTTTGAAGAATGGAAAAATGTACGGAAGAACACGGATTCTTCTTATGGTACGGTCTTTGCTTCCGAATACGGAGAATTTAACTCTTTTGCAGAAAGCTTAAACAAAATGGGTGAGACATTAGTAAAAATCATGGAGTGTGTTCTTCTGGACTCCGGCGTACTGAGGATCGACCGAATCGGTGTGGGTGTCGGTGTCATCCTGTACAGCCCCGTCAAAAAAAAGGCCGCAGGGATCCACATTCTCGCACCCGTTACAACCGAAGCACTGCCGGCCAATCCTGCAAAGTACGCCAATACGGCTATCCCCCATGCTTTGAAGGAACTGGAGAAGAAAGGGGTCAATCCGCCATTTACCGTCGCGTTTGCCGGCGGTGCGGAGATGCAGAATATTGCCCTCCAGGCCAGGATGGGGCAGAAGGTGATCACGGCGCTTCGGGAAGCCTTGCAGAAAGCGAAGCTTTCAATAAACCAGGAAGATGCCGGCGGATCGAGTATCCGATCCATGACATGCAATCTGGAAATCGGGAAAATAACCATTGCGCCTCTTTCCCGGAAGCTCTGAATCGAATCCAGGCCGCCGGGTCATGACGCCCTTCATGGAGCGGCATTGCCCCGTTAGACAGGCTGAACAGAGGGGATTCTCAATTAGATTTCGGCAATCGTTAAACTCCTTCTGCCGATAAGCGTAGGAGAGGAGAATACAAATGAAAACAGAATGCGCTAGCTGTAAAAAGAAATACGATATTCCGGAAGAAAGGCTGCCCCGGGGTAAGAAGTTCAGCTTTCTTTGCCCGTCATGCAAACATCCGATCGAGATCGATCTTCGAATCACGCCTGCGCCCGCCAAAGGGATGTCTCCCTCCATAACACCGGAGGCGGTTCAGGCATCCGAATCCGCCGAAAGCACCGCGCTCAGGCAGAAGATATTGAAATCCCTGAAAGATCTTCCGCCCATGCCCCAGGTCCTGATGAAAGCCAGAGAAATTATGGACAATCCGAATTCAGGATTTCCAGAGCTTTCCAGGGTTCTTGAGACCGATCAGGCGATTGCCGCAAAGGTGCTCAGGATGGCAAACTCCCCGTACTACGGGCTCAGCGGAAAGGTATCCTCCATTCAGCACGCATCCGTCGTTCTAGGATTTAAAACCGTGGGGGAGCTCGTCACGATGGCGGGCTCTTCGAGTGTCGTGGGAAATGCACTCGAAGGATACGAGCTCGAAGCCGGCGCACTCTGGTCGCATTCGATGGCCGTGGCTTTCGGCTCACGGATCATCGCAAAGAAGAAGAAGCCCGAGTTGGCAAATGATGCATTTTCGGCCGGGCTGATCCACGATGCAGGAAAACTGATCCTCGACAAGCATGTGGCGCAAAGAAAGCCTGCGTTCGAGGCCATTTTGGGGGATGGGGAAAAAACATTTCTGGACGCAGAAAAAGAAATCCTTGGATTCGATCACGGCCAAATCGCCGCCGAGGCATGCAAGAAATGGAACATCCCGGCGACCCTTGCGATTCCTATCCAGTATCATCATGATCCGGATCAATCGAACGGCAATGTGCTTTCCTATATCCTCCATGTATCCGACTCCCTTGCACTCATGAGCGGCATTGGAACCGGAATCGACGGGATGCTCTATCGGATGGATGAAAAGGCGCTGGGTTTTCTCGGGTTGACCGCGGAAGATCTCGACGCCATAATCGGCGAGGCGGTGGAAAGCGCCGAACACATGCAAAAAGATCTTTAATCAACGACGATCGTTCGGATCCCCAGGCACACACACCCGTAAATTCTTATCTTCCGATTTCTCTGGAGCCGGAAAGCTCCAGGAGTCTCAAGACTTCCCGGCGGTTCGAGACGAAATAATCCCCCTTGATGCCGAGCTTAAGGGCCGCCATGGCGGCCCCATAGTTCATTCCGGTCTGGATGGAGCCTTCGAGCCAGCCGCATAGAAATCCAGCGGTGAAGCTGTCTCCGGCTCCCAGGCGATCCAACACCTCGACGGGATATGCAGGGGTTCGATAGGCGTTTGATCCATCATAGGCGATGCCGCCTTCTTCGGCCAGCGTCATGACGCAGATCGAGGGACGGAATCTTGAATGGGCATCGCGTATGATCCGATCGGGAGTGCCGGTGATACCGAAAAGATCGGCGGCATCCTCGCGCGTCATCAAAAGGATATCGCACATCCTCATGAGGGGTTCGAGTTTCTTTGCCGCCTGCCGCGGTGTCCAGAGTTTTGCACGATAGTTGACATCGAAGGAGGTGGTGATGCCGGCTTCTCCGGCTGCCGCCAGCGATTTTTCCGAAACTTGAAGGCATCGCTGGGACAGCGCCGGAAATATCCCGGTCATGTGAAAGATCCGGGCATCAAAAAGGTATCTTAAGTCCACTTCTTCAAAACGGATTTTCGAAATCGCCGACCCGGACCGGTCATAGAGAACCTGCACCCCTCTCGGACGGAGTCCGTATTCCACGAAAAAGATTTCGTTTCTATCCTCTTCGGTCCATATCACCCGCGAGGTGTCGACTCCGAAGGCGCGAAGGTCGCCGGCGATTCGATGTCCAATGACATCGTCTTTCAAACGGGAGACCCATCCCGTTTTGAACCCCATCCGGGATAAAGCGGCCAGAGTATTGCCTTCCGTACCTGCTGTATGGACGGCAAAATGGGGGGCGGTTTCAACCCGCTCGCCGGGTGAGACCGAAAGGCGGAGCATGGTTGAGCCGATGGAGGTAACGTCGAGTCGTTTTGTTTCCGGCATGTCTGCCCCATTTTATGCATCGATTGCACGTCAATAAACTTTTCACTCGATGTGTAATATGGTATAGGGGATTGGCTTTCGTCAAGGACTTTCGCCGCCATTCATGGCTCGATTGCATTCGAAGCAACGAATCTCAAACGATGGAGGAAACGGTATGAAATTCAAATTTTACCACAACAACTACAACGTGTTGGATCTGGAAAAAAGCCTCAAGTTCTACAGGGAAGCATTGGGATTGGTGGAAGTACGAAGAAGGACGGCCGATGACGGCAGCTTCATTCTGGTCTTCCTGGGGGACGAGACCACCGGTTTCCAGCTTGAACTGACATGGCTGAGAGATCGGGATAAGCCGTACGACCTGGGAGAAGGGGAGTATCATCTGGCTTTTATCGCAGATGATTTCAAGGCTGCCCACAAGAAGCACAAGGAGATGGGCTGCATCTGTTTCGAGAACGAAAAGATGGGGATCTATTTCATTGAAGATCCGGACGGGTACTGGCTGGAAATCGTCCCGGACAGGTCTAAAAAGGCGGCATGAACAAAATCCGAAGCACGAAATCCGAAACAATACCCCAATGACCAAAATTCGAAAGAAGAGAATGGCAGCCTCTGCGAGAGTCTCTTTTCTGTCATTTGGATTTTTGGTATTCGAATTTGTCCCTTCGGCTTGGCTCAGGATGGTGAGTCGATCGAACCATTTCGAATTTCGACCTGCCCGCCGGTGCCTGTGTAAGCTTGATTCACATTGGGGCGCCTCGCTTATGTTCATGCTTCGATCATTTGATCAGCAAAGGCTATGGCAGGCGGGTATTCGGATTTCGAATTTCATTATGGAGGTTACCGATGAAGGGGATCGTTCTCGCCGGTGGATCGGGGACGCGGCTCTACCCGATTACAAGGGTCATCAGCAAACAGATCCTTCCGGTATATGACAAACCGATGATCTATTACCCGCTTTCCGTGCTCTTCCTTGCACGGATCCGGGAAATCCTGATCATCTCCACCCCGCAGGATCTGCCGTTGTTCAGGAAATTGCTCGGCAGCGGGGAGCAGCTCGGGGTCTCTTTCGAATATGCGGAGCAACCCTCTCCGGGAGGATTGGCCCAGGCCTTTATCATCGGAAGGCAGTTTGTCGGAAACGGTGATGTATGCATGGTCCTCGGAGATAACATTTTTTACGCATACGGATTCTCCGAAAGGCTGAACAAGGCCCGGGAAGAAAACCAGGGTGCGACGATTTTCGGCTACTGGGTCAAAGATCCGGAGCGCTATGGGGTTGTATGCTTCGATCAATCCGGAAAACCGGTGAGTATCGATGAAAAGCCTTTGATGCCCAAAAGCAATTATGCGGTGACAGGCCTCTACTTTTACGACAACCAGGTTCTCGATATTGCGGCCGGTCTAAAGCCTTCCGCCAGGGGTGAGCTCGAGATTACAGACGTAAATACAGCCTATCTGAAGATGGGGAAACTGCGCGTGGAAAAAATGGGCCGCGGAACGGCGTGGCTGGATACAGGAACCCACGAATCGCTCATGCAGGCATCCACCTTTATCGAAGTCATCGAAGAGAGGCAGGGGTTGAAGGTGGCCTGCCTCGAAGAGATCGCCTATCGGATGGGGTACATCGATGCGAAACAGCTTGAAAAACTGGCCCAGCCCTATCTGAAAAACGGTTACGGGCAGTACCTGATGGATCTGCTGCGGTATGAAAGTCGATCCGAATGCATGTGATTCCTGCTTCTATAGAAGGTGTATTCATCCTCGAACCGAGAGTGTTCGAAGATCCGCGCGGGTTTTTCATGGAAACGTACCATCGAATGCGCTACCTTGACGCGGGAATCGATGTCGGTTTTGTGCAGGATAATCTGTCGTTTTCTGTAAAAAATACCCTCCGGGGCCTCCATTACCAGCTCCCGCATTCCCAGGCAAAACTGGTTCAAGCTTTGACCGGTGAGATCTTCGATGTGGCAGTGGACATCCGCAGCAGGTCGCGGACGTTCGGTCGATGGCTTGGAGTTCGTCTTTCCGGTGAAAATCGCCGCCAGCTTTTCATTCCGGCCGGTTTTGCACACGGGTTCTGTGTTCTCAGCGAAACGGCACATGTCCTGTACAAGTGTTCAGACCTTTATTCCCCGTCGGACGAAAAGGGGATTCTGTGGTCGGATCCGGATATCGGAATCGAATGGCCGATCACTTGTCCGGTCCTTTCAGAAAAAGACGGCAAGTACCCCATGCTTTCACAGGTGCCCTCAACCCACTTACCAGAGGATACGCTTTGAAAATTCTCGTCACAGGCTCGAAAGGACAGCTTGGAAGGGAGCTGGGAAGACAGGGAGAGGCGTTTCGAATGGAAATCCTGCCCTACGATCTTCCCGTCCTCGATATTTCGGATCGTTCTCGAGTCGAGGAATTTCTGGATCGGGATCGCCCCGATCTGGTGATCAACGCGGCTGCTTACACCCAGGTGGAAAGGGCGGAGACTGAGGTCGAGCAGGCATTTCACGTAAACCGCAATGGTCCGGAAAACCTCGCACTGGCCTGTGACCGTTTGCGCGTCCCGCTGGTTCACATATCGACCGATTTCGTATTCGACGGGGTTAAAAAAGAACCCTACCTCGAAGACGATCCGGTCTCACCGATAAACGTTTACGGACAGAGCAAGGCTGAAGGGGAAGAGTGCGTCAGGAGAGGTACCGAACGGCACCTGATCGTACGGACATCCTGGCTCTACAGCGTTTACGGGCACAACTTCGTCACGACAATGCTCAGGCTCGGCCGGGAAAAGCCGGTCATCCGAGTGGTCGACGATCAGTTCGGATGCCCCACCTGTGCCGCCGATCTGGCGGAAGCCCTCCTGAAGATCGCAGTTTCAATGAGAGAAGGGCATCCCATTTCCTGGGGGACGTATCATTTCTGCAACAGCGGGATCATCAACTGGTATCAGTTTGCCGGGCAGATCTTTCATGCCGCCGGAAAGTACGATCGGAAGCCGCCGCCCGTCCTGGAACCGATCCATGCCGCGCAGTATCCTTCCGTTGTCAGAAGGCCCGCGTTTTCCGCATTGAATTGCGGCCGGATTCGAGAAGTCTTCGGGATCATCCCCCGGAATTGGCTGGAGAGCCTGGAAACGACGGTGCGGAGGATATTTAGAGAATGTCCAATGTAGAATGTCCAATGTCCAATTTCCAAGGGAGTGGAGAATATCCAAGGTAGAATGACCAGTATCCAAATTGACTTGGTCATTGGAAATTTTACATTCTACATTGGACATTGTTTGGACTCGATCATTGGAAATTTTACATTTCTACATCGGACATTTTTTGCCTTTGTGGAGGAGAATGACGGGATGAAATTCAAGAACCTGACTTTTACCGGGGCATACGGAGACAAGCTTTCTGCAAGGCTCGATCTGCCGGAGGAGGGGGCGCCGACAGCTTATGCGATTTTTGCGCACTGCTTTACCTGCAGCAAGAACTACAAAGCCGTCGGAAACATCTCCAAGGCATTGACGCGGGAAGGGGTAGGGGTTTTCCGGTTCGATTTTACCGGTTTGGGAGAAAGCGAAGGGGATTTCGCCGATACGAACTTCACCTCGAATGTCGGAGATCTGGTAGCAGCGGCCAAGTACCTGCAGACCGAATACGGCGCTCCGAAAATGTTGATCGGGCACTCCCTTGGAGGGGCGGCCGCTTTGCAGGCGGCCACGGAAATCCCTTCGACGACCGCAGTGGTGACCATCGCCGCGCCAAGCTCCCCGGCCAGCCTGACTCGCCGGTTGAAGGACGTTCAGGATCGAATCGAGCGGGAAGGCGAGGCGGAAGTCCTGATCGTCGGAAGACCCTTTCGGATCAAGAGGCAGTTTCTGGAAGACCTCAGGAAAACGCGCATGGAATCGACGATCCGTCAATTGAACCGGGCATTGCTGATTCTGCATTCGCCGGTGGACGAGATCGTGGGAATCGAAAATGCGGCACAGATATTTGCAGCCGCCAGGCATCCGAAAAGCTTTGTTTCTCTCAATGGAGCAGACCATCTCCTTTCCGACCGGAAAGATTCGAACTATGCCGGCAAGCTGATCGCCGTATGGGCCAGGCGCTATATAGAATCCTAATGAAAATGTCAAAATACCTCGAATTAAGGGGGGCCGTTCATCGGTCCTGCCGATGGATCATCATGCTTTTGAGATTTTGACATTCGAATTTGAGTTGATTTGTTTCGAATTTCGATATTCGGATTTCGGATTTTGTTTGAAAGGAGGATGAGTGATGTTTTTATCGATGATTGAAAAGAGGCGGAGCATTCGGAAATTTGAGCAAAGACCGGTCGAGCAGGAAAAAGTTGAGCGCCTGATCGAAGCCGCGCTCCGGTCTCCGTCTTCCAGGGGATTCTGCCCGTGGGAGTTTGTGATCGTGACGGACAGGACCCGTCTCGCAGACCTGTCCCGCTCCAAGGAACATGGGTCTTCGTTCCTGAAAAACGCTCCGCTTTGCATCGTGGTCTGCGCCGATCCCGAAAAGAGCGATGTCTGGGTGGAGGACGCCTCCATCGCATCCATCTTTATA
>QZKK01000166.1 GCA_003599475.1 Desulfobacteraceae bacterium | reverse complement strand
TCGATCCGCTTCTCGAAGGTGATCACGATGGCGGTCATGGAGGTGGTCGAAAAAAGGATCGTCAGCGCCGCAAGCCCCGGGGCCACCTCGGTGATTCCTGCCGGGTTCCTCAGGTAGAATGCCAGAAGGAAGACAACCGGCAGCATCAGCCCCCAGCTAATCAGCGGCGGTTTGAGGTAATAGGCTTTCAGATCTTTTCGAGCGATATAATAAGACTGTTTCCATGCAAGAATCATGCGCCGCCTCCGGCAGGTTTCAAGGGTTTGTCGATCTTCATGACTTCTGCTTCAACCCCCGTTAACTTGACGAATGCATCTTCGAGCGAGGGGTTCAGGCTGTGAATCGATAGGATTTCGGTGCGGTTTTCTGACAGCGCTTGTACGATTGCCGGGATTTCCCTTAACACGTTTCTCCCGTAAAGCCGCAGATGCGAGTTTGTCTTCGAAACCTTTTCGATGCCGCCGATCCCTTTCAACCGATCGACGATCGGCTCTGAAAACGGATCGAGTGCAAGTTCCAGGATTTCGGTCTCTTTGACCTGCTGCCGGATGCCGGCGACCGTGTCGATCATCAGAATCTTTCCCTTGAGGATGATGGCGACCCGGTCGCAGAGCTCTTCGGCCTCTGGGATCAGGTGGGTGGTCAAAAGGACAGTCACTCCACTTTTTTTAAGCTCCCGGATCGATTTTCGGAGACCCCGGGCGCTCATGATATCAAGGGCTGTGGTCGGCTCGTCCAGAAACACGATCCGGGGCCGGTGCACCAGGGCCGCCGCGATGGTCAGCCGCCGCTTCATCCCTCTTGAAAACCCCTGGAAGCGGCTGTCTTTTCTTTCGTGCAATCCGAATTGACGGAGGAGCTCTTCCGCCCGCGCTTCCCATTGGGATTTCGGCATGCCGTAGAGCTGCGCCATGTAGATGAGGTTTTCCCGCGCGGTAAGCTCCATGTAAAGGTTTGAGCTTTCCGGAACCACACCGAGTCTCATTTTGGCGCCTACAGGATCCTCAACGACATTGCGGCCGTCGACCAACGCTTCACCGCCGTCCGGGTCCGTCAGGCTGGAAAGCATCCGGATGGTGGTCGTCTTTCCCGCGCCGTTTGGACCCAAAAGGCCGAAAATTTCACCCTCTTCGATTGAGAAGCTGACATCCTCGACGGCTCGGATCTTACCGTAGGATTTTTGAAGATTTCGCGCTTCAACGATGGCTGTCATCGGTGGCGGCCTCCGGTTTGCCCATTACGCAGGGGTGGTTCTTGCTATCCCCGTGGCATGCCTTGATCTGCTCGGGTGAACATTCCTCCGGCTTTCCCTTCAAGTTTTCCGGTTTTCGGCAACAATCGCTACACATGTCCACAGTCCTCCTTCCATCGTAAATTACGGTTGATTCGGAAACGGTTCTTTGGCAGGCTCCCTGGGGGAAAGAGGGGAATTCGGCTTTCTCCCTGATTTCGGCGGAAAGTCGATAAAGGATTTCTCTTTCGACCGAATAATGGGTCCAGTAGCCGCGTTTTTCGCCCTTGACCAGCCCGGCCTTCCGCAAGATCTGCAGATGCTGGGATACGGCCGGTTTGGAGATGCCCAACCGGCCGGCCAAAGCCCCCACACAGAGATCGTGGCTCAACAGCAGGTCGACCAATTTCAGCCGGGTGGGATCGGCAAGCGCCTTGAAAATGTGAATGGAGCCTTTCATTTCAAATCCAATTAAGCAAAAATTTAAATGCATTCAATATTGTTTAATTGGATCTGTCAAGACAAATTTGCGATGTAGACAATCATTCCAACGACCGCGCTTCCCAAAATGAGCCACGTCGAGCCTAACTTGTATCGCAGAAGCAGGAAGGCGGCGGCTACGCCGATCGCTGTCGCAGGCCAGTCCACAAACGCTGTACGAGCGAGCTGAACCATGACGACGGCCATTAAGGCCAGAGAAGCAGCGTTTACACCGTCAAGGAAAGCTCCCGCTGTCGGCGAGCGTCTCAGTCGGGGCACCAGCGGACCGCTGACCGCGACAAAGAAAAAGGAGGGAAGAAAGATTCCGGCTGTCGCCAGCATGGCGCCGGGCATGCCGGACAGCACATAGCCAATAAACGTCGCCGTTGTAAACACCGGCCCCGGCGTGATTTGGCCGATTGCAACGGCATCGAGAAGCTGGCCCTCTGTGAGCCAGTGCAGGCGGTCGACTAGATCGGCTCGCAAAAAAGCAAGAAGCACGTAGCCGCTTCCAAAAAGCACGGAGCCGATCTTTACGAAGAGTAAAAACATCTGCCACAAACCAAACGGTGCGGCAGAGGCTCCCGTTACGGCTGCTGCCGCTGCTGGAGAAATGCCGGGCCAAATACCGAGCAGAAGACCCGCACTATCACCCGATCTTCCTGAAGCCGCCGAGCGGTAAACGGCCATAACCACACCTGCCCCAAAGAGAACGGCCAACTCGTTTACGCCAATGAAGTTTAGAGCCGCAGCAGTCAAACCCGTAGCCGCCAGCAGCTTGGTCTTGAGCGCCGAGCGCCCGAGTCTCCAGATCGCCTGAAAAACGATGGCAAGCACAACCGGCTTTACGCCATAGAGCAGGCCTTCGGCCTGGGGCAAGCGGCCGAAGCTTACGTAGGCCCAGGCGATGAATAGGACAATGAGTGTTGCAGGCAGGATGAAGCAGCCGCCTGAAACGAGCAGGCCGGCCCAGCCTGCCCTGCGATGACCGATATGAATGGCCATCTCGGTGGAGTTCGGGCCGGGAATGAGATTGGTTGCGCCGAGGAGGTCCAGGAACTCCTCCTGCGTAAGCCAATGGCGGCGGCGCACGACCTCGTCTTCCATCATGGCAATGTGGGCTGCAGGACCGCCGAATGCCGTCGAACCAAGGCGCAGGAATAAAAGTGCAAGCTCCCGCAGTGAAGCCGGGCGTACCCCCTCTGCAGTCGGCGAAGCACCTCGAGGTGTATTTTCTTTCTTTTCAGAAGAAGAGCGGCCTTCCTTCACTTCGCATCCCCTCAGGAAAAAATTGCCATATCCGGTGTGTTCCCGACGACTCTGAGCGCACCGAATCACCCCAATCTTACGTCCTGAAGCATGGCGATTAGATGATTCCTGCTCCGAGGGCAACAGCGATGAACGAGAGGGAAATGCCCGTCGCTGCCTGAAGGCCCGACATGGTCACCTTGTGAAAAAAGCGTTTGCCGATCAACACACCGGCAAACGCCGCGGTCATTCCGGATATGATCAACGGCCATTGATCCGGGCCGATGGGGCTTGCTTTCCGCGCAAGAAGGAAAAGGCCCGCATAGGTTGCGATTCGCGCCGTGTCTACCATGAATCCGATCACGGCATTTGTGCCGACAAAAGCCTGCGTCGAAACCCCGATCTTCACGAGGAATGCAGAACGCAAAGCGCCCTGGTGGCCGGACATGCCTGCTTCAGAAAATTTTGAACTCAATATATGCGAAAAGGATAAGCAGGGATGCGCCCAAAGAAACGATTCCGGTAATGATCGACCGGGTCCGTCTCATCTCCACATTGCTGAAGATGGCCATCACCCCCCCCAGCACGGATATGCCAAAAAAAACGATGCACGATGTCCGAAGGATCAGTTCGGATTTAATGTCCACATTGATGAAGAAGGAAAGCAAAAAGGCCATGCCGACAATCGAGGCCATGATCTGCTTATCCCTTTGTTCAACGATTACCGTTGCCAACGCCCCGATAGCGGCCATCACAAAGGAAACAACAGAGATAACCTCTCGCATTTTGTAATCCCCCGGATGGACTGCCCGGCGGCTTCCAGGGAAAGTTGGACTCTCTGCCCGGCTTCCGCATCCGGCTATGGTTTTATGGCATGAATGTAAGCGGAAAATACGATATCTTCGGCTCCTTTGCCGATGTTCCATGCCTGGATGATCTGTTCACTCTGCTCCTTGCGCATGACCACGATCTGCTCAAATCCCAGATCGGACAGCATCCTTTTCACCTCATCGGGTGAAGCGGCTCCGCTCACTCAGCCGGTATAGGCCGCAGGATTGTTCTTGAGCTCTCCGGGGATTTCTCCGGCGCGAAGCACATCGGAGATGCAGATCCGCCCGCCCGGCTTCAACACCCGGAAAATTTCACCGAATACGGCGGATTTATCCGGGGAAAGATTGATGACGCAGTTCGAAACAACAACATCCACGACGGCATCGTCAAGCGGAAGCCTTTCGATCTGCCCCAGGCGGAACTCCACATTTTCCACCTGAAGCTTTTCTGCGTTTTTCTTCGCCCTTTCCACCATCTCCGGAGTCATATCCACTCCGATGACTTTGCCGGATCCACCCACCTGTCCGGCTGCAAGAAAGGCATCGAACCCCGCCCCGCTTCCAAGATCCAGGACGGCTTCCCCTTCTTTCAATCCTGCCTGACCGATCGGGTTTCCACACCCAAGACCCAGGTTCGCTTCTCCCGGCGCCAGCGAAAGATCCTTTTCCGTGTAGTCCAGGGACATTCCCCGATCCAGGATGGAAACCAGGGGCGATGATCCGCTGCAGCACGACGGCGCGCATCCGCAGGACTCCCCCTTTGCGATGCCGGCATATTCTTCCATGACCAGGCTGTGAATCTTATCCTTGAATTTCTCCATGCTCTTTCGATTCCTCTTTTTTGACCACTCTCTTTTCAAACAGGCTCAACCGTGCCGCTTCCGGCATTTGATCGAAAAGGAAACTTCATAAGAGTTTTCTTTCCTGAACGCTGAACACTGAAAACTCGAATGCATTCTATCACAAGTCTGACGGTCTTTCACGATCCGAACACCTTTCTTCGAAACTTTCCGATCAGCCGGGTAAAAAACTCCTGAATCTCACGGATGCCGAGAAAGCGCCCTGCCGCAAGCAGCAGGGCGGTGAAAAGCACCCCCATCACCCCGCAGACGGCAATGCCTGCAAGGGGGCCTTGGGTTCCGATGCTGCCGAAGAGCCGCAGCCTGACCCATTCCAGAAAAAAACCAAGGACGATTCCGAAAACGATCATCCGGGCATAAATGGAATAAACTCCGGCGCTCCCCTCATTGCGGCTCTTCCGGTTCCACAGCCAGTAAAGCAGGGCGGATTGAAATATGGCGGAAAGGGAAATACCCAGTGCCACCCCGCCGATCCCCAGGGCATGCATGCCGATGAGGTAGAAGGGGATGCCCGCCACCACGGCGACAGTTCCGAATATTGCCGGGAAAACCGTGTTTTGGGTGGCATAGTAACCTCTGACGACCACGGTTTGAACGGCGAAAGCAAAAGCGCCGGCCATGAGGAAGATCAGGACATGTGCGGTCAAGGCAACGGCTTCGGCATCGAAGCGGCCCCGCTGAAAAAGGATCGATACCACCTCGTATCGAAGGACGATGATCAGGGCCGAAAACGGAACCATGACGGAAAGAAACCGGAGGGTATGATTCAGCAGCCGGTTCATTTCGTCGATTCTTTTTTCAACCGCAAGCCGTGCCATGAAGGGAAAAGATGCCACCCCGACCGCCTGTCCGAAGAGCCCTACCAGAAGCAGCATCACCCTGAGAGCGTAATTGAGCGCGGCGATGTTTCCCCTTGGAAAAAAGCTTCCGAAGAACTTCAGAAAAAACTCCGTTGAAAAGGTCATGGTCAACCCCAGTATCAGAGGCAGAGTCAGGAGAAGATATCTCATGAAATCCGGGTGACCGATATTAAAAGCCGGAAGGTATCGGAACCCCGCTCTTTTTGCCCCCCAGTATTGAAGGGCGAAGTTGCCGAGAAAGGCGCCTGACAGAACCCCCCAGGAAAAGCCCTCCATGCCGATTTCAGGTCCAAGCAGCAGGCCTCCTGCGATGATTCCAAGGTTGTAGATCAATGGTGCAAGCGCCGGCAGTGCGAAACGCTCTTTGGCGAACTGGACCGCCATCATGAGCCCGCCGGCGAAAAAGAAAAACTGCGCCGGGAGGATGATCCGGGTCATTCTGACGGCGGCTGCAATCGTGTCCGGATCTTTGAGGCCGGGGGCAATGAGCGGGATCAGTCGGGGGGTAAAAACGCCGCCGACTGTGATGCAAAAGACGAGCAGGAGCCCGAATCCGTTCAGGATGATGGAAAAGATGCGCCAGCCTTCTTCTTCGCGTCCCTCAGAAAGATAACGGGAAAAGATGGGAATGAAGGTTACCGAAAGAAATCCGCTGGCCGCGATGTGGTTCAGGATCTCGGGGATGACGAATGCGACCTGATAGGCATCGACCGGTGCTCCCGTCCCTCCGGCATAGGCGATGACCATTTCACGGAATACCCCGATCAGGCGGCTTAAGAAAACCGATGCCATCATGATGGCCGAGGCGATTCCCACCCTTTTGTAGATCGAAGAAGTCAAAAAGCTGCCTGTATCCTCTGGTTTTCGGCTCCGAATCGTTTTCTGCTTGGTATCAAAACGGGGGGCATAAGGCAATATGGGTGTGCAATTGGCCTCAAACGGCGCTAACTCTCTTTTCGACAGCTTTCAAGGTATGTCTCCAGGTTTTCGCCGCTCCGGATACCCAGCCTCGTGAGTGCGAAATCGTATCGGACAGGATCCTCAGGGACTATGTTTCTGAATCCGGCAGTGACTTCTATGGCTGTTTTCATATCCGCCTGTTTTCTGAGAGTAAAGCCGAGACCGAGCCCGACCCGGTGCATGTGAACATCCAGCGGGATGATCAGCTTTTCGGCGGGGACCGAATTCCATCCGCCCGGATCGACCGCATCTTCTCGCACCATCCATCGCAGATACAGGTTCAACCTTTTGCATGCACTCCCTCTGGCCGGGGACGGGACCAGATGCCCGGCATTTCCGATTCCGCCGCTCATGCAGTCGGCGAAATGAGACAGGGCATCGAGAACTGTCGAATCCTCCTCTCGGAGGCCGGAGAGGAAGCAGGCGTAAAGCGTTCCATGTTCGGCTACGATCCTCTTCAGTCCGGTTATGAGGGAAAGCATATGGGTTTCTCCGGCAAACCGGTGCCGAAACCCCGATAGATCGCTTTTCAGGGAACCGGAGGTGACGGTTCTCACGTACTCCGCCGGCGATGGCCCCATGACTCTTAAAATCACAGACACACTCCGGAGAATCTGCTTGACTCTCCCATAGGCAAGACTGGCCGCGATCATGCCCGCAATCTCACGGTCTTCCATCTCTTCATACCGATGGAGAAACTCGAGAGGGTCCGGATGGATGTATTCCTTCCGATTCCAGGTGCGGTAAAGGGTATCCAGATGCAGCTTCAGACAGTTTTGCAGCGGTTTGTTCATATTTAATCCTGACCTTCGGCTCGTAAAAGCAAGCAGACTCGGCGGTAGACTGCAGGCGGACCGGAACCCTGCAACCCGCAACGTCCACGTGCTACGTTTACTCTAACGGTATCCGGCCGATCGCGTCAACGCCTGAATCGGTCCTGCGCCTGGCGGTATTTTCTTGACATGAAGATTGCGTCTCTATATTTTTGCAGAGGCAACTGCTCGTATCCCAGGTCGCTGCCTTTAAAGGCGGAAACTGCGTCAATCCATTAACTTCACTGAAGGAGCGATGAAAATGATACTGCCTAAGATCGAAATAAAAAAGATTCTCTACACCACCGACCTGTCCGAAACTGCGCTTCACGCCTTTGCCTATGCTGTAAGCCTTGCAAACACCTACAAAGCCGGCATTACGATCCTTCATGTGCTTTTTGAAAACCCGGATGTGGTGTCGAAAATCTCCCCGTATATCGGGGAAGATCAATGGGAGGAGATCCGGAAGCGCCACTTCAACGAAGCCAGGGAGGTGCTCATCGGAAAGAAAAGGGACAATATCGCCATCCGTGAAGTGCTCGAGACATTCAGCCAGCAGGTCAAGGCAACGGCCGACGATCAAAGTTTTGTCACCGACGAAATCATCGTAGAACGGGGAAATCCGGTGGAACAGATCTTGAGGGTGGCCGAGACCCGCAACTGCGATTTAATCGTCATGGGCTCCCACGGCCACGGCGTGCTCGAGGAGGCGCTGATCGGGAGCACTGCACGGCGGGTGCTCCGGCAATCGACTAAACCCGTGCTGGTCGTCCGGCTGCCGGATTAGGGAAAATAACATCTTATTTGCCATAAAGATTCATGATTTCAACAGAATACACATCCATGAATTTTTTGCTTGCTTTCATTCCGGAGAGTTGTTAGTTTAGATATACTTAATAAAGTCCTGCAATCGGCGGGACGGTTTCTTCTGTAGGAATCATCCACTCCGGGAATGAAGCATCCTCCAGGTTGAGACTTTAAGCAATTTTTAGAAAGGAGGGTGTCATCATGAGCCAGGGGACTGTCAAGTGGTTTAATGACCGAAAAGGATTCGGATTCATCGAACAGGAAAACGGACCGGATGTATTCGTACATCACTCGGGAATCAAAGCCGCCGGTTTTAAATCCCTTAAAGAAGGCGACAAAGTCAGTTTTGACATCGAGCAGGGGAAAAAAGGTCCTGCTGCCGTAAATGTCACTGTGATTTAATCGCTTCTTCCAACGAAACATCAAAAGGCATCTCCCCTGTAAAGGGGAAGATGCTTTTTTATTTGTCGGAACCTCGGGTGAAAGTGTCTTCAATTCCCGGTTTTGAACAGGTGGCCCGCTTCGCCTGCATCCAGAAAAGGTCTGACGGTGAGTTTCCGGCCGTCGCTTTCCAGCATCACGGCGCCATGGCGCGATGTTTCGTAGATGCGGCAGCCTCGGTCCCGATACCTTCTTAATACGGAATCGTGCGAGAGTCCGGTGCGGTATCGCCCCCCCGATGAGACGATGACGATCTCCGGGGACACCCGGTCAAGAAAAGCGGGGGTGCTGGATCGAGGGCTCCCGTGGTGAGGCGAAAAAAGCACCGTACTCCGAAGAGAGTCTCCGTAAAGAGAGACGAGTTCCTCCTCCGCTTTTTCCGTGATGTCTCCGGGGAAGAGAAACGACACCGAGCCCAGACCGATTCTCACCACAAGCGAGTTGTCATTGGTAGTCCGCCACTTCTCTCTTCTTTTTCGCTCGATAAAATCGGCCGGCGGATAAAGGATCTTAATTTCAACGTCATCCAACCGGTGAACCCTTGCCAGCGTTTCGAATTTCGGCGCGGATATCCGGTGCCTTTCGATGATCTCTCCGAATCCGGAATAACTCTGCGATTCCGCCGGTTCCCCATTGGACCAGATGGAATCGACGTCGAAGTGTTCTGCAATAAAGAGCAGCCCGTTCAAATGATCGGAGTCGGGATGGGTCAGGATCAGCCGGTCGACTGTCCTTATCTTCCGGCTCCAGAGAACCGGTGCGACCACCCGGGCTCCGACATCGAATACTGCAGGGTCCGAAAAGCCGCCTCCATCGACAAGCAGAACCTCTTTTCCCGGAAGCTGAATCAAGGCGGCGTTTCCCTGTCCGACGTCGACGGCGGTCACGCGAATTTCTCTGCGCATAAACCGCTGATGGACCCAGTAGAGGACATCGATTCCAAGCACCAGAAAGGCGATTACAGCCGCGGCATGAATAAGATGCAGAAGCGGTTTTCGGTTTTTCAGCCGAAAAACAACCGCGCCTGCAATCGTATAGAAGCAGAGAATTTCCACCACCGAAGGGGTTACGGCTTTAACGGCTGCAAACGGCAGATCGGATAGAAACGATATTGCAGGTAACGAGAAAGCCGTCAATCCGGAGGCTGAATCGATTCCGATGGCCGCTGCCGAGGCGCTGATGGGATAAACGAATGCGGAAAGAAGACCCAGTGGAACCACCCCGAATCCGATGAGAGGAATCGCAATCAGATTCCCGGCCAGTCCCACAAGCGATACCTCATTGAAATACCGCATGACCAGGGGCAACGTTCCAAGAGAGGCAAAAAACGAGACCGCAAAAAACAGGATCAGCCGGTGCAGTGCCTTTGAGAGCAGGCCGGCGGAGGCATCCTTTTTTCCGGCAGGAGAGATGAGGCCGATTCCGAGAACGATAGAAAGAACCGCTGTAAAGGAGAGTTGAAAAGAGATGGAAAAAAGGGAGGGCGGATCGACGATTAAAACCAGAAGGGCCGCTGCTGCCAGCGTGTTGATGATGTCCTGGCGCTTTTCCAGCAAATAGGACAACAGGAAAATCGATACCATGATTACGGCACGCTGGGTGGAAGGGGACATGCCTGCAAGGAGCGCATACACCCAGACCGGAAAAAGCGACAACGCGGCCGCTGCTTTTCGGGTCCAGGCAGCCCACAGGATGGATCTGGAAAAAGACAGCAGCCACCGGAATAGGGAAAACGAGACCGTCGCGACGATTCCGACATGGAGGCCTGAAATGGCAAGAATGTGGCCGACGCCCGCGCGATAAAACGACAATGCGGTCTCCGGCGGGATATCGGTTCGATCCCCGACGACCAGAGCCTTCAGAATGCCTCGGCTGCTTCGGTCTGCGTGCGCTTCAATAAATCCGGAAATCCGATGACGCGCCTTTTCCACCCGGCTTCGGAACCCGTCCTCACGTCCTTTTTCAAGTACCTTCACCTTCTCACTCAGTGCATAAGCCGTTCCGTGGACTCTTTGAAACTGCATGTGGCGTTTATAATCGAATCCTCCTGGATTGTTGAAGTTGCGGAACGGCTTGATGCTCCCCTGGAAACGGATGGCGTCTCCAGGAGAAAATGAGAGGTCCCTGCCGATGATCGTCAGCCGGATACGGCCGGCTGCATCGGTTGCACCCGCACCTGAGTCGACTCGAGCAATCTTCAGAATGCATCGAAGTCGATTGTCTTCCACGATATCGATCCGTTCAATCGTTCCTTCCACGCCCAGTCCCGGCCGGTTCTGAAGATGAACGATATGATCCGGGGAAAATCGCGGTGAGACCCAGGGCTGGATGGAAAGGCAGCCTACGGCCAGAAAAATGAGCAGCGGAGCCGTAATGCAGCACCTGTTTTTTGCAGCCGATAGAAAAAGGAAAATGCCGGAAACGAGAATGACTCCGAAAGCCGGCGTCATTCGGCCTGAGAACCGGGATCCGATAAGAATTCCTGCCATTAAGGCTGCGAGCAGGGGGATGATCGGCCGGTGGTACATGGGTTGCGAGTTACGAGTTGCGAGTTACGAGTTACGGGTTACGAGTTATGAGTTGCGAGTATGCGTTGCGAGTTGCGTGTAATGAGTTCCAAGATACGTCTGAGCAAAAAACCTGCTTCTGAAATTTTAGAAAGCGCTTACAGATCCTCGGAATGATGCAATTTCACGGTTTCGATGCTAAATTGTTGGTAACCCGAAACCCGCAACTCGCAACCCGTTTTTTCCTACTCTCTCACCCGTTTGATGTCGGCACCCAGTCTGGAGAATTTTTCTTCGATGGCTGAATATCCGCGATCCAGATGGTATACGCGATTTACGGTGGTCCGGCCTTCGGCAACCAGCCCGGCCAAAACCAGGCAGGCGCTCGCCCGAAGATCGGTGGCCATGACCGGTGCCCCGGATAAGTTCGGCACCCCGCGTACGGCCGCGATGTTGCCGGAAACGGTGATATCGGCGCCCATGCGACGGAGCTCGCTGACATGAATGAAGCGGTTTTCGAAGATGGTTTCGGATATGATGCTGGTTCCATCTGCAACGGACATGAGCACCATGAATTGAGCCTGAACATCGGTTGGAAAGCCCGGAAAGGGGAGGGTCTTTACATCGACGCTGGCGATTCGGCCGTCGGCCTTGACCCGAACGCTTTTTTCCCCCACCTCCACGGCAGCTCCCGCGGACCGCAGTTTTTCGATGAGTGCATCCAGATGCCCGGGTTCGCAGCCGACCGCCTTGATGTCCCCGCCGGTCAGCGCACCCGCAATCAGGAAGGTTGAGGCTTCGATCCGGTCCGGAATTACGGCGGCCGATGCCGGTCGGAGAGAAGAGACGCCGGTGATGGTGATCGTCGCCGTACCGGCGCCTTCCACTCTTGCTCCCATCCGGTTCAGGACCTCTGCAAGAGCGATGACCTCGGGCTCCTGGGCGGCGTTGTGCAAAATGGTCACCCCCTCAGCCAGAACCGCTGCCATCATGAGGTTTTCCGTTCCGGTAACCGTAACGATATCGAAATAAATATCGTTTCCCCTGAGCCGGTCCGCCGCGACTTCCACGTATCCATGGGAGATTTCAACAGAGGCCCCCAGTTCCCGCAGCCCTTTGAGATGGAGATTGATCGGTCTGGCCCCGATTGCGCATCCGCCGGGCAGGGAGACCTTGGCCTTCTTGAGCCGGGCGACAAGCGGGCAGAGAACCAGAATGGACGCCCGCATTTTTCTCACCAGATCATAGGGAGCGTCATGGTTCCAGAGGCCGCCCGAATCGATTCGGACGGTATCCCCTTTCGATTCGACGCGCGCCCCCAAGTGCTCCAGCAGCAGTTGGATGCTGTCGATATCCTTCAGATTCGGAACGTTTGTAAAGGTGCATTCTCCATCGGTCAGCAATGAAGAGACAAGAATCGGAAGAGCCGCGTTTTTGGCTCCGCTGATGCCGACCTCTCCCTGGAGGCGGGCACCGCCCTGGATGACGATTTTATCCAATCGAGGTACCTCTTAGAAGGGTTCAGTGTTCAGCGTTCAGTGTTCAGGAAAGAAAAGGCGGAAACCGTCCGACTCAACCTTCAATCTCCGGCTCTGCACTGTACGCCCAAATGAATCGCGGGCGGAAAAGCCCGGAATCGCTTTCATAGGCCGATTGATACCACCGCTTTTGGAAATATGAAAGAGGACTGGAATAAAAAAACGCTTCTTAGAAGCTTCGTTTAAAAGATGAACGTCCAACATCGAACATCAAACGTCCAACATCGAATTAAGGATAAAATCAATTATAGCCAATCGAGGGAAGTCTTTTTCCCGATCAAACTGGCCGATTTGATGTCCGGCGGCCGGGCTGAACACTGAACCCCTGAACACTGAACGCTTCTCTAGTGGGAGTGGGACTTTTTAGCCTTGACGGTGTCGTAGATGGCCTTCACGATGCAGTAGGTCATTCCGATTCCGATGACGTTCAGCGCAAACCAGAGCCATCCGTGAAATACCAGATGACTCGCATCCCATATCCATTCAAAAGAAAACGGCAGCATCTTTCACTCCTTCCTCATGCCGTTGGGTTCAGTTCCCTTTCCTGCGGAAAGACCGGCAGATAACGATAAGACAGCATAATGAGAATGATCCCATAGCAGATCGGCAGGATCGTCGTGGCGACCTCCTGCCAGCTTGGGATGTACATGACCCAGTCTTCAAATGGGAGGACCGGTACGGCCAGCGTCTGAAGAATCATGACCCATCGGTTCACGCTCACGCCGATGACCGCTAGTACGGTTGCCACGGTCAGAAGGGTGCCGTTTTCACGCCATTTGGGGGTGATCAGGATCGTAGCGGGAATGATGCCCCCGATGACGATCTCCAGAATCAGTATCCAGATTCCATAGAAGGGGTTGCCGGAGTAGAACTCCATGAACGAAAAGCCCATCGACGGCGCCGTTTCGATCGCCCAGTAGAGGGTGTCTGCGATCTTTACAACGAGGTAGGAGGCCAGCATCCAGCCCGATACCTTTGCCAGGAGCTGAACGACATTGTCTGCCACCAATTTTTTACCGGTGACCTTTTCGGTAATCCGGGTAATGAGAAGGGTAAAGGACGGCCCGGCCGCAGCCGCAGACCAGGTATACAGAAAGAAGGTGTAGGGCCAGATGAAAAGATGCTCCCGAAACCCGAACGGCCGGCCGAAAAGCACTCCGGAAACTCCGCCGAGAGATCCCTGGTGGAAGAAGGAAAGAAATGCCCCGGTGGCTGCAAAAACGGCCATGACCTCGTGCATGGTGTGAGAAAGATTGTGGAACAAGGGGATTCTGTCGATTTTGCGGTTCTCCAGGATCAAAGGCAGATATTCGACAGTCAGCACGCCGAAGTAGCAGCTCAGGCAGAAGGCCACCTCTGTCAGCATGGAATGCACATTGGCATGCCAGAAGATGAACCAGGCCCGCAGGGGTTGCCCGACATCGAGGCCTAGAATCAGTTGGGCGGAGCTGTAGCAGATGAATCCGATCAGTACGGCATAGTTGATGATGTTTTTGAGCGGCTTCAGCCCGAAGATGTATCGGAGCAATCCGGTAAAGAAAGCGCCGCCGCCCAGGGCGATCACCGTCAGATCCGCCCAGATCCAGAGCGCAAATCCGTAGGAGTCGTTCATGTTAGTCTGATTGAGGCCTTTCATCCAGACCAGCACCATGGCATAAACGCCCCACAACAGCACGGCTCCGACGATGACGATCGCCAGTGCGAACTTCCACAATGGGGTTCGTGTCACGCCCTCGGGAATGAGTGCAGAATCCATTCGTTCAGTACTCCTTGATATCCTATAGAGTGTTCAGTGTTCAGCGTTCAGGTTCTGCTCCTGAGCCGAACGCCCAGCCTTCGAAAGCTAAAGCTGAAATGACTTTATCCTTCATTCGATGTTGGACGTTCGATGTTCGATGTTCATCTCTCATACGGGCTTACGCTTTGTGCCCTTGTTCGAGCATCTTCTTTGCGGCATTGTCTCCCTGATCCCGGATCCATTTCCGGCTGGAGATGTAGTAGACTTTCGGATTGGTATGCAGCCTTTCGAGGAGTCGAAAGGCATTGGGATTTCTCGGCCGGCCGAAATGCTTCGGATCGGGTCTGACCAATTGATTGACCTCGTGTTTCGGATTGTTCAAATCACCGAAGGTAATCGCATTTGCCGGGCAAGCCTGCGCGCAGGCGGTCTGGTATTCATCTTCCTCCAGTTCATTTCGGCCCTGCGAAAACGCCTTGTCCAGGGCAAGCTGGTAACGATGGTAGCAGAAGCTGCATTTCTCGACGACCCCGCGCATGCGCACCGATACATTCGGGTTCAGATATTTTTCCATATCCTCCGGCCATACCGGATCCCACCAGTTGAAATACCTGGCCTGATACGGGCAGGCGGCCATGCAGTACCGGCACCCGAAACACCGGGTATAGATCTGGCTTACGATTCCCGTGGCCATACTGTAGTCGGTCGCGGTTGCCGGGCATACCGATACACAGGGGGAGTGGCCGTGTTCTTCGGGTCCGGCACAGTGCATGCATGGCCTGGGCAGATAGCAGGTATCCGCATCGGGAAAGGGCCTGCCGTTGCTCAGCCTGTAGAGATGCATCCAGGTGATGCTGACGCGCTTGTTGGTTTCATCCACCTTAAACGGCACATTGTTTTCCGCCATACAGGCCACCATGCAGGCCCCGCATCCGGTGCAAAGATCCAGGTTGATGACCATGCCGAATTTTTTCGCTTTTTGTGATTGTTCCATCAAAACCCCTGTTCTGCTTGTTCAGCCACAAAGTCACAAAGACACTGAGTTTATGGCTCTATCAAAGATGCTTTAAATTCAAGTTCTTTCTTTGTGCCTTCGTGCCTTGGTGGCAGAATCAAATCGCGTAATTCAAGCTCTGCTCAGCTTCGCCCGGATTCCCCACGTCGCATCCAGCCCCGAAGCCGGATCCGGCGCCACGCCCATCAGCTCGTTCAGGTTTACCCCTTTTCCGGAGAGATATTCGTCATAGGCGGTATGACCCAATCCCCTGGGCATCGCGATGAGACCCGGCATGATCCCGTCGTAGAGATGGATCCGCACTCTGGCGGAGCCCTTGGGAGTTTCCAATCGCGCCGTTTTTCCTTGCGACAGCCCGATTTCCTTCGCCGTTTTCGGGTTGATCTGAACGAAGCTGTCTTTGCCCTTCAGGACGGTGTCTTCGACGGTCTTTATCACGAAGGGAGGATCGGCCACATACCCGTTTGCCAGCCGCATCGAATCATAGGGGATGAGAATCAGGGGATAGGATTTGTCCCCTTCGGGCTCGATCGCCTGGAAAGCGGGCATGACGGCCCCGTCTTTCCCGTCGTTTCGATCCGATGCAGCCAGTTCGAATCTGGAGGACGCGGTGTCAAAGGCTTTATCCCAGGGAGCCGGCTGGAATTTTTCATCCATCCAGTACCCCTTCTTGAGCAAGGGCTCCAATCGGCTGCCGAGCGTCTCCTCCAGGCAGTCTTCATAGGTGCTCCATGGAAAAGCCTTTGAAACCACACCCCCGATTCCCTTTGCGAGCATAAGGATCGCATCCCCCGTATGACGGGTATCGAACTGAGGAGATACCACCGGACGCATGAGGCTTATCACCGGTTTCTGAAGCCCGGGCGGCTGCGGCACGTCCTCGTACCGTTCGAGATACATGTGGTTGGGAAGGATCAGATCGGCGTATTTGGCCGTTTCATCCATATACGATGAAAAACTTACGATGAAGGGAATCTTGTCTAGGGCGTCCTTGACGGCCTTCGTGTCCGGCTGCGAATATAAAGGGTTTGCTTCCGAAACCATAAGCGCTTCGATTCCGTAAGGCTTTCCGGAGCTTGCATTTTGCAGGAATCGGTTCAACAGATATCTTGTATGCGGAAACCGATCGCTTTCGGATTCGTCGAGACGCCCCTTTTGAATTCCGGTGGAGGCCGCTGCATCCATTTCCGGTTCGGGCCATTCGATATAATTGAGCTCCGGCAGTGCCCAGATTCCGCCGGGCCTGTTGATGTTTCCGACAAGCGCATTCAAGGCGTGCACGGCCATAAGCTCCGTTGTGCTGCCGGGAACTCCGCCCTGTCCGCGTCCACAGACCGCCAGCGGTTTGGCGGCCCGCGCGAACGAACGGGCGGTCTGGGCGATGATATCCTTTTCCACTCCGGTGATCCGGGAAACCGTATCGGGGCCGTACCCCTCCAGCACGATCGTTTTGAATCCCTTGCGGGTGTTTCCCTTGTCTTTCCTGTCTTCGAATCCGAACGTGTAGTTTTCGACAAAATCGCGGTTGTAGAGGGATTCTTTGATGATGAAATGGGCAAAGCCCAGCGCCAGAGCACCCTCGGTACCCGGGCGGATCGGAATCCACTTGTCGGATTTGGCCGCTGTTTCAGAGAGCCTCGGTTCTATCTGCACCAATTTTGCACCGATTCTTTTCATGTGGCTGACGGCTCTGAACATGCGAACCGGAGAGCCCCACCCCTCGGTGATTCCGCTTCCGAAACTCAGCAGGAAAGAGGCGTTTTCGATGTCGAATCCGGCAGAGCCTTGGACTCCCTGCATCCGATGAAGGGTCAGTTCATATGCATCCTGAAGGGAAGGGGTGCGAATGAAGTTGGGCGATCCGTAAACCGTAAGCAGCCTGCTGAGAAGCTGGGGGACCGTCCCACGGTCCGAACCCGATATGCAGGCGACGGTGTGCGCCCTGCCCGCCTTTCTCAGGTCGGAAAGTCTGGCCTGGACTTCGGCAAGTCCCATGTCCCAGGATATTTTTTGCCACCTGCCCGCACCGCGGTTTCCCACCCGTTTCAGAGGCGTCTTGACCCTGGAGGGTCCGTAGAGGAGCTGAAGGCCCGATAATCCGACGGGGCAGATCCCTCCGTGGTTGACCGGATGGCCCTCGAGGCCTTCGATCTTGACCGCCCGGTTTTCGATTTTACGGACGATGATTCCGCAGCCGCCGGCGGGGCAGAGCGCACAGGTCGACTGGATGTATGAGGCCTCTCCATTGGCGGGAACCGGGGTCCACGGCCAGTTTTGCGTCCAGATGGACAGGTCGTCGGTCAACTTCCAGGGGAGGGGGGAGAGCGCCGTGCCCACTGCACCGCCGACTACGAAGGATAAAAAGCTTCTTCTATCTACTTTCATCGATTCGACCTCATCACAGATCATTTATGGCATACGAAGCAGGCATCTTTTTCTGTCTGGACACTCGAACCTCTGTCCGCTATCCCGGCGCTCGGGAAGGCAACGGCTGCAGTCTCTTTGAACTGGCGGAAGACGGAGTCCTCCGCAGGCACCTCTGTCTCGAAAGGCGCTCTTTTAGCATGGCATTCGGCGCAATCGTCCATCTTCATGCGGTCCCAGGAATTCTCTTTGAGACCGGCGATGCTCTTTCCCCAGATGTTTCTGCTGTAACCGGTGATTCGGTTTTCCTCATAAACCGGAAGCTCGGTGGACTCACCGATATGTCCGTGGCAGGCAGTGCAATTCATCTTTGCTGCGTTCACATGAGCGGCATGGGAGAAAAAGACGCACGGAGGTTGTTTGGCATAAATCAGCCAGGGAACCTCCTTACCGGTGGCGACATACCGGGTGACGAATTTTTCTTCCTCGGGGTCTGCACCGTTGACGCTGGTGTGGCAGTCGATGCATTCGGCAAGGCCGGGGGCCCCGGAGAAGCTTCCGTCCTCCCTGAAATAATGGCAGCTCCGGCAGCCTTCTTCGACCAACTCCACGTGGAGGGCATGATTGAAATCGATCGGCTGTCTTTTTTGGGAGTAAAGAAGTCTCGGAAAGGCAACCCAGCCGACGACCAGGCTGACCGCAAATCCGACGATGAAAAAAAGAAAGATGGTGCCGCCGGCCCCGTTTCGTTTTTCCGGGGGTTCCGAATCGGTGCTTGTTCCGGAGCCTGTGGAAGTGATATCCTCGGGTGCGCTCATGAAAACTCCGTAATGGTGAAGTTAATTCAAAATATCAATGGGTTGAAATTTAAAGGAAACACTATATCCAATGGGCAAGAGGAGTGTCAAGGAAAAACAACTTTGTTCAGCAGTTCTCGTCGCTTTGGCACGTTGCAACGATTAAATCACTGTCCCATGGCGCCGTAGCTGTGCAGACCGGGCAGGTAGTTGACGCCGAAATAGGTGAATAGAACCGCCATGAACCCGATGATTGAAACAATTGCGAACCACTTGCCCGACCAGCCGCGCATCAGCCGGAAATGGAGCATGGCGGCGTATACAAACCAAGTAATCAGCGACCAGGTCTCCTTTGGGTCCCATCCCCAATACCGCCCCCACGCGGTGTTTGCCCAGACGGCACCGGTAATGATCCCGGCCGAAAGGAAAAGGAATCCGAACATGACCATCTGGTGGGTCAATTCGTCGAGAACGGCGGCGGCTGGAAGTCTTTCGGTCAGATGGGT
>QZKK01000190.1 GCA_003599475.1 Desulfobacteraceae bacterium | reverse complement strand
TGACAGCACCAAGACTATGCCCCCGCCGTTGTTCGCCTCGGCTGCCACGTCCTGCGCAATCAGGTTATTTCTTTCGGGGTCCTCGGTGAGTTCGGAGAGCATCGTTGAATATTCGGTCACCGGATCCGAAAAGGGCTTGAAGCTGGTTTCCCGGGTGATCACCTCGGCCCGTAAAATGTCCCCGGCTTCCTGCAAGGCTTCTCTGTCCACTTCGTGAACCACGTCCCCCAGGTGAAAGAATATCAACCGGCTCAGCTTGTCCCGCCGCCACGGTGTAGCCGATAGGCCCAACTGATACCGGCAATCAAACGCGGTCACGGCCTCGGTGAAAGTCCGGCTCGGTGCCCGGTGACACTCGTCAACCACCAGGTGGCCGATAAGGGGGGAGACTTCGCCGGCAACCTTGTACAAGCTCTGAACCAGCGCAACCGTGATCCGCCCCCCGATGCTCTTCTTTCCGTTTCCAATGATGCCGATTTCATTTGCCGGAATCCCCAGGAATACGCCGATTCGTTCAACCCACTGGTTCAAGAGTTCCTTCGTATGAACCACTATAAGCGCCGGTTGCCGACGCTCGGCAATGATCGCCAAGGCCATAACGGTTTTTCCGGACCCGGTCGGAGCGCTCAGGGTTCCGAAGTCTCTGGCAAGCATCGCGTCAACCGCCTGCTGCTGAAACAGTTTCAAGATGCCGGTGAAATTGAATTGAACCTTGGCTAGGGCCCGCCTGCGGTCCTCGATCTCGTACCTGATACCGTTCTTCCGGCACATAAGAATCAACTGCCGGCAGAAGCCTCTGGGTATCGTCAACGTGCCGTCCCCGGGATCTTGATAAAACCGTAGCACCTCGGGAATGTTGCCGGTCCATCGGCCCATTTTCACAGCCTCAAGGTGAGCGGGGTTGTCAAACGTCAACCGGTTGCATACCGCCTGCCGGAAATGGTAGGGGATGCCGGTAAGCTCCAGTTGATTTGAAACAGTAATTTTCATGCTTTTTCACTTCCCTTGAAACTGCTTATAGTGTTGCAACTGATCGAAATATCCCCGGTTGCTGTCGTAAAGACTTTCTCCGATCTCTTCGGCCTCTTCCGGTTCCGGCAACGGATAATCATCGATATCCGGTGCCTTCTCCTGCATTTCTTCCGTAATAGCTTGCCATAAGGAGGATACTCGCTGCGATATGCCTGATACCCTTTCTTGAAATTCCGCCTGTAATTTCCTGTATTCTCCCCGTACCTGTTCGATTTCGGAATAGTGCCTGCTGGCGATGGAATTTTTAATTGATTCGAGTTCTTCAGATAGTTGATATTCCCGATAGCTTACCTCTCCTGCAAGATGCGGATCGCGGTAGGCGCCGATCGCTTTCGACAATATCCGCGCCAGTTTGCCCGGGTGCAACGCTTCGAGCGCGTCAAGCTCTGTTGCACCTTCCCCGAACCGGCCTTCAAAGGCTGCAGCTCTTTTTTCCGACTCCTTTATCGGGGTACGCGGTAGCTGATATTCGATGCATTGGCCTTGCGTCAGCACCAGGGGGAAAAGCCGCACATCTTGGGCGTTTCCGCTGTCGTACATAAACTTTTCAATTTTTCGGGATACGGCAACCGGCATCGAACGGCCGGCAGGGTCGAAGTCTGAAACGTAAAGAATCCGGCAGGGTTTTTGGTAATTCTGCAACCGATCGAAAAGCCACTGAACCGATGTTATGGACATCTCCCCTACACCCGTAATCAGATTGCTTTTTGTGCGATTGCAGAGGGGTTCAAGGATGTCGTTCATGGTGGACTTTTCGGCCCATACCTCAACATGGTATTTCTGCGACTGGTGGAAGTTTTCAACCTCGTATGAGGGAAGGTCCGGAAAATCCGGCAACTCAAGGTCGAACGAATCGAATACGCCTGCTATCTGAATAAACGGCTCCCCCTCTGGCAGTTCAAAAAAGATTAACGGCTTGCCATTACGCCTATCGTCGAATGCGGCAGGGTCCACAAGGTGAAGATACCGCGCATAGGTCGAAGCCCTTCCGAGTGCCTTCCAGCAATTATCGGTGTTGTGGTATGGTTCCCCATTCGGCATCATTACGCATGGATCCTGGCTGATAACCTGGTAATGAATCCGTCTCAGGTGAACCCCTGTCGTGTATCCGAACCTCCCCCATAAGTCGGTAAACCATTCCGCAAGCTCTACGTCAGATTTCGTTCCGACATAGAAAGGATCGTTTTGAGGGGACAAGACAATCAGGTCCTTGAAACTGCATCCCCTCTCATTCGATATCTGTTTGATTTGCCGATGGTTCATTTACCTTGAAATCTCTGTTCCCTGGTGCTCCGCGCCACTTTTTTTCACCGGGTTGTTGTTTGGCAAAACGATTAGATTCATAAATTCTCCTTTGGATTTTTGACACATCATGTCACATTGGAAATTTAACCTATTGTTCTCACTTTCATTTTTCATGTGACACCTGATTCTTAATCATGTTGTCGGTCTGTAATTTTTCTCGATAAATGCGAAAATATCTTCCTTCCTGAATCGAACCATCGTTCTCGGCCTCTCGGTCCCCTCTCCGGGGCAATTCCAACGGACACAAGGAATCTGGCCGCGTTCGGCCATCTTGTAGACAAGCGGCAAGCTGCATTTGAGAATCCGTCGAACTTCTTTTGCGTCCAACAATTCCATTTAGAAAAAAAACCCGTTGTGTGTGTCGTGTCGATACCTGTTCCGGTGAGTCAACTGCGTTACGCCGTTACGCCGTTTCTTAAAGAAAACGGCGGAAGCGGCGGAAGCTACCGCGTTTTGACTGAATTTCGCCGCTGTTTTAGGCCGTTTCACGCCGTTACTCATATACGGTATTCTCTTTTCCAAAGTATTTCAGATAGATAGATTTTGAGTAAACGTAGAGATTATTGTCATCCAGGTGGATAAGTTTCCGGTCCTGCATGCTTGCCTTGGCCTTATTGAAATTGTCCTTGCGCCGATAGATTTTTTTGTCCATGCAGGCATCCTTCCAATCCGAAACCGCCACTCTCGGAAGCGCCGAATCCCGGCCGGAGGTGTTCAGGTTTTTTTCATACTCGGCATACATGGTATCCAAGATTTCAAGCGCCTTTTTCATCGAACCGGAAGCCTTGGTTGTGTTCGAAAAGTCCTTTGCTGCGGCCGCTGCTTCTTCACCCTCTGCCGCAAGGGTCAGAACATAGCTTTGATCGTTCTGGCCCCCGATGGATAGAAGTATGGTTTTCAGGTCAAAGAGCATCGGAAGGGCCGCGCGGGCATCTTTCATTTTCCGGCATTCGATAAGAACCTGCTTTGCCTCGGTTACGGAAACCCTAAATGCGGTATCCACCGCGCCATGTAATGCGCTAGAGCCTCGCGCCCGGTCTTTGTTAAAATGGCCCGTATGGTGGGTAATCCCCCGACAAAAATCGTTTCCGAAGGCTGTATCCATATTCTGTACAACCCGGTTCATATCCGCAGTTGAGTTTTCGTCGCCTTCCCCGAAATTCCTCGCCAGTGTGTCAAAATGAACAACCGCCGGCGGTCCGTATTCTTTTGTCATTGCATCAATGGCCCGCAGCACATCGTCCAGTGCTTTCGGGTCCATCAATTGGGTAGGTTTGTTGGAGACAAAAAAGGGGATATCTCTGGCTTTTGTTTTGTGCTCGGCGTGCCATCCTGCAATGCGCCGCCCAAGGCCCTGCTGGCCCTCGCCGGGTATATAATAGACGGTTCCCTGTTTTACCGGGTGCCCATGGTAAGGGATGTCGGCTGCAACGCATAACAGGCGGTCCAGCGCGATAAAACTTTTGAAGGTTTCCGGGTCTCCATAGTCAATATACAGGCTATTATCAACAATGATGTCTTGAACCCGGTATTCGATAGGCTTCAGGTTGGTCAACACATCGGCATTGTGGCAGAAGGTGAACCGCCGCTGTTCCAGGCTGTCAATTTCGATTTCAAGGATTTGCCTTTTTGCATCGGCAAGAACTGAAGCGGCGTTCCCATTGCCTGAGAAGCAGGAATTTTTGATCTGATTGGCAATTCCGATCGTTTTTCGAAGGGAATGCTTTAATCGGATCTCTTGGGCATAATGGCCGATGTTTGTTGCGATCGGGATGTAGGACAACTCGGATATGTACTGAGCCCCGCCGCTTCTTTCGAGTAAGCCTCTTTCCTGAAGCCAACTTACAAGAGAAGGAAGCTCTACCGGGCTGCCGTTTCTGAACAATTCGGAAGCCGCATAAAAGATGAGCGAATGCCTGGTAGTCTGCCCCAAGTTCTCGAAGTGTTCCGGCCTCAATGCCTCTAAAGCTTGCCGGCATAGATCCGAGTCAAAAATAACTGCGGCAAGAATGGATTGTTCGTAATCAATGTTATGGGGAAGAGTCTCGTTCATCATCAATTCCCGCAGGCAGTCTTCCGGTGTTCCGGCTTTGTCCATTGAATGTCATCAACTGAGATGCCCAATGCATCGGCTATCTTCTGTTTAAGTTTTTCCGGTGGTTCGCGGTAGCCTCTTTCGAAGAGCGAAAGCTGTGTTTGGGATATGCCGATTTTCAAGGCAAGCTGAAGCTGGCTTATTCGCTTCGTTGCTCTGGCTAGGTACAAATCCATATTTCCCTCCGTGATTATTTTGGAATGATTCTTTCACGGATACTAAAAAAACACCCTCACCGCTTGCACCGGGTGCGACGGGTGAAACAACTTCTATTTAACTGAAATCAGTAGGGAATTTAGATAGGTTGGATGGTGATATAAAAATTTATTCAGGTGAGACGAATTTATTTCTGTTTTTTACAGGCTTTTCTAAGCTCTCTTGCATTGATTTTACCGCCGTACCCCTCACTTTTCAAAACGGTTTTGAGCAATCGTTCTGCAAGCTGATGCCTCTCATGGGTTATTGTATAATTCGATAATAAACTCTGGTCTTCTATGTCCTGTTTTTTAATAAGGCTGTATTTGCCGGATTGCAAATGTTCCGAAAGTATATCGGCCCTCTCGTCTGCGAGCCCTTCTCGAAACGTATCCCAATTGCCAGCTTCTTCTATGTCCGATATGAAACGCTCAATTTGTGGCAATATCTTCCTTGCTTTCTCTATCAAGTCGGAGTTAAGCGGATTCGCTTTATCCTGCTTTTTTGATTCTTCGGGCAATCCTCCTCTTTGTGGTTCGTTTTCCCAAAGGGTCCGAAAATGGGGTTTCAATATCTCTGCATCCAAAGGTTTGGGCTCTACCCGCCACGCTAACAGTATCTCAGTCCCCGGAGAGACGTGGCCATCAAGTTTTTCTCCATTCTGAATTATGGGTGTAAACCAATCGCCCTTAATGTCTTCGATCTTTTTTTCCTTGTCCAAATAGACTTTGCGAAGTTGTGAAAGAATACCGTAGAATGTAGAATGATCAAGCCAATTCTGAAAGGCGGTTTTTGACTTCGATTCCCACCGGTTATATAATTCGTTAACCTGAAAAACCAAGACATTTTGAATGCCTTCCTTTTCGACTCGTTCTTCCGATCGATGCAATGATACCTTTTCGATAAAATCGTAGCTCCGACACCACTGGGCTGCTGAATCTACCAGCTCGGTCAAATTCAAATCATCAAATCTCTGTTTTTGTTCTGATGTAAACGAATCCGAATCAGCCTGCTTTATTGAGCTCTCGATATCGTACAAAATTTGATGGGGTTCGTTAATTTTAATCCCCCCTGACAACGGCTTGCCGGGTCTCCGGATGAAAAATCGCCAATCACTATCTTTGCCGTTGCCCTTCTGCACATCGGTAAAAAAACCACTATCCAGCAATGCAGGATAACGCAAGTAGCCTTTGGTGCCGTCGAATGCTTCAACCGCTTTGCAAAGTCTATCGTAATCGTTTTGGACACGTTCATGTGCAAGAACATTGAGCAGGACGATATCAGGTTTCATTTGCTTCGACTTAGCAAGTAGCGCTTGTATCTGTTCATTAGGAATCCAAGAAAAAAAATAAACCATCTGCTTAAAGGCCGTCATCTTGCTCAGTTTACAGAGTTCCTCTACTTCGTAAATTGTTTTGTCAAAAAGGTTCTGAAACGCTTCCCAATCAAGAAGAGAGTAACCCTCCTCAAACATTGATAAGGCGCTTGTTGTTTCATCCGCCATTTCAAACACAATCGCATATTTTACCGGCAACGGTTTTCTGTCCTCAGGACGGATTCCCCGCTCCTGAAGCATTTGCTCGTGCTCATTTGGGTATTCAGTTGAATAATGATAAAGATCGATCTTACTGATGGGCACTGATCGATATTTATCAATCCACCGATTAGCATATCGCTTAAGCTCATCAACGTTTAGGTCTGGAAAACTGTCTTGGGAACGGTTGGTTGAAGTCATGTAGGCTGCGCCCTCCTGTCAGCGCCCTGGTGGGGATCCAGTCGGAAACGGTCCAGGAAAACCGCTTGTCGGGTGCCCCCTATCCGACTGGAAACCTGTCTGTGTCAACTCGTTGTCATTTGTGACAAAATGTGACAGAAATTGAATTTTTTCCGTCTTTCGGTTCTATTGTTTATACGTCCATCCCCTTGCAAAATCAAATAGTTTAATGTTATTGGGACATTGTAAAATAGCCCTTCTCCTGCTATGCATTCATGCAGGCGGTGGGGATGGTAAACGATCACATCGTAGACTGCTTTCGATACCGGCAAATCGGATGAGAAGCTTGGAAGTTGAACATCGGACATTGTAAAGGAATCCCCAGATGGTGCCTTGCGAAATCTGCGGCAAGCCCCACAACATCGGGTTTATCTCCACGCGCTTTGCAGGAACCGACGGTGTCTCGCTTGAAACGGAAAAATGGGCGGTTTTTTTTGAAAGCCTCGGGTTCCGCTGTTACTATTTCGGAGGACTGCTGGATCGGCCCCCGGAAATGTGCTACCTGGTTCCTGAGGCTCACTTTCAACATCCGGAGATCAAACGGATCTACAGTCACTGCTTCGGAGCACAGCTTCGCAAGCGCAGCATCACTCGAAAAATTCATCAGATCAAGGAGAGGCTCAAAGGCCATCTCTACAAATTCATCGAGAAATTCGAAATCCAGTTGCTGATTACGGAAAACGCGCTGACCATTCCTCTGAATCTGCCTTTAGGGATCGCGCTGACCGAGCTCATCTCGGAAACGGGCATACAGACGATCGCCCATCACCACGACTTTTTCTGGGAACGCCAGCACTTCAAAACCAACGCGGTCTGGGATTACCTGAACATGGCCTTTCCTCCCCACCTGGCCCCGATTCGGCATGTGGTCATCAACTCTTCCGCAGACAATCAACTGAGCCTGCGTACGGGCATTTCGGCCACCCTCATTCCGAACGTCATGGATTTTGAAAACCCGCCGGAACCGCCGGACGACTATGCCTCTGACATTCGGCAGGCTTTGGGCATCGCAGAAGATGAACTCTTTGTTCTGCAGCCGACCCGGGTGGTCAAACGGAAAGGAATCGAGCATGCCATCGAACTGGTGAATCGTTTGGGGATGAAGGCAAAGCTCGTCATCTCTCATGCCTCCGGCGACGAAGGCTACGACTACGAGCAGCGGGTACGGGAGTATTCAAAGCTGATGAAGGTCGATACGCTCTTCGTATCCGAAATCATCGATGAAAGACGGGGTACGACGGAAACCGGCAGGAAAGTCTATACGCTTGCAGACGTTTATCCCTATGCGGACATCGTCACCTATCCATCCAATTTCGAAGGCTTCGGCAATGCCTTTCTTGAAGCCGTCTACTTCCGCAAGCCGATTGTGGTCAATACCTACTCGATCTATTCGATGGACATCAAGCCGAAGGGGTTTTCGGTCATCGAACTGGACGGATATGTGACGGAAAATTCCGTACGACAGACGCAAATGGTTCTGAAGAACCCGAAACTCAAAGAACAGATGGTAGACAAAAACTATGGAATCGCAAGAAGATACTACTCCTACGAGATCCTGCGCCAAAAGCTCAAGGGGCTGATTACCGATTGCTTCGATTGCGTGATTTAACTCATCGTTGAAGTCGTTGCACGTTGAAATCGTTGCACGTCCATGCCCTCACCGCGTCTTCCTGTCCCCGCATCTCCGCGTCGTCTCTCCCTCTTTCCCTCTCTCCCTCTTTCCCTTTGTCTTCTCCTCCTCCCCTGCCTCCTCATAGTACATCTTCAGCTTCTCAGGCGACATACCCAGGAAAAACAGCAAAGCCAGCATCCAGTTCCGGAGTGTGCAGGAGACAATCCCTTCCTTTTCCCACCGCCTTGCCGAGGTCGACACCGGAAGCGGGATGATCTCGATTCGATGTCCCTTCAGCCGGAAGCGTCTCATCAGATCGACATCTTCCATAATGGGGATATCCTTATACCCGCCTAGATCGATAAAAAGCCTGCGGGCGATGAATATCGCCTGATCCCCGTAAGGAATCCTTGTCCAGCGGGTGCGGAAATAGACCATTTTTTCGATCAGACGGAACGCCTTTTTTCCCGATCGAATGCCAAGGTCAAAGGATCCTCCCGAGACATTTTTCATCCGGTATGCGGAAAGGATCCGGCTCAAAGCGCCGGAAGGAAGCCGGGTATCGGCATGCAGGAAAAGGAGAATGTCCCCACAGGCCGCCATACCGCCTCTATTCATCTGGGCAGCGCGTCCTTTTCTGCCGGAAAGGACCCTTACCCCGGGGTTGCGGATCGTCCGGATCGTATTCCGGCTTGGATGTCCGTCGACCACGATGATTTCAAAGGCCGCTTCCTCCCTGAGGCGTTCCAGATCGGAAAGAGCCTCCTCGATGATGCTCGGCTCGTTGAAGACCGGAATGATGATGGAAACCTCTGGCGTCATTTTAAACTGAAATCGATTGCCTCCCGCGCTTCCGCTTCATACCATTTCGTCCGTATGCGATCAACCCGGCGGCTGCCGGGGCGGCAATTCTCTGTGAAAATAAATTCCCGGTGCGCTCGATAGCCCTCAAGGATCTGAATCCTATTCATATTTTTTTGTTGACACTACAAAACGAATGAAGCTAACATGGCCCCTCGCGCGGTTTCTGAACCCGTATACATCGTCTGAAAACATCCCAAAACCGGGAGACAAGGCCATGCATCTTGAACGAAAACTGGAAGAGGGTCATTTCGCCGTTTTGGCTGAAATGGAGCCCCCGAAAGGCTGCGATCCCTCCAAGCTCGTTTCCGATTCCCGGAGAGTCAAAGGGGAAGTCGATGCTTTCGTCCTGCCCGAGATGAGCAATGCCGTCATGCGGATGAGCGCTCTGGGTGCGGCAATGATCCTGCAGAGCAACGGGATGGAAACCGTCATGCAGGTCTGCTGCCGGGACCGCAACCGGCTGGCCCTCCAGGCGGACCTTCTGGCGGCATCGGCATGCGGAATTAAAAACGTCATGGCGGTTGCCGGCGAGGACCCGAGCTTCGGCGACCATCATCAGGCGAAGGCGGTCTATGACATCGATCTGCCGGATATGCTCCAGGCGCTCCAGACACTGCAAAGCGGCCGGGATATGGCCGGCATCGAGCTTTCCGGCAAACCCTCCTTCCTGGTCGGCGCCGGGATCAATGCCGCTGCACAGGGGTCGGCACTCGATCTCGAACTGGAAGAGATGCATTCGAAGATCGAAGCGGGCGTCCGATTTTTTATCTCCCCACCGGTTTTCGACCTCCATGCGATCGATTCCTTCTTAAAAAAGGTGGACCCTCGCAGCATCCATCTGATTCCGACCGTTTTACTTTTGAAGTCCCTCGGGATGGCACGATACATCAACATCCACATGGATCATATCCACATTCCCGATCCTCTGATTGCAAGGATTCAGAAGGCGTCCGACAAGGTCGGCGAATGTGTTGCCATTGCACGTGAGACGGTGACGGCCCTCAAGGAAAACGGATTCAGTGGAGTATTGCTTTCGACCCTCGGCTGGGAAAACAGACTTCCCGATATCTTACAAACGTCATAAGGATACGGCAGGATCAAATGAAAAACAGAAGCAATGAGCAGGGGCATTCAAAAAGCACTCCAACCAAGGCCACTCCAACCAAGAGCACTCCGATCGGATCTGTCATGGTTGTCGGAGCGGGCATCACGGGGATGCAGTCCGCTCTGGACCTTGCCAATGCAGGATACTATGTCTACCTCGTGGAAAGGACCGCGGCCATCGGCGGGATGATGTCCCAACTGGACAAAACCTTTCCCACAAACGACTGTGCGATGTGAATCATCTCGCCCAAACTGGTCGAGGTCGGCCGGCATCTGAACATCGAACTCCTCAATGGAACGGAACTGATCGATCTTGACGGGGAGCCGGGTCGATTCACGGCTCGAATCCGTCGGAAACCCCGCTTTGTCGATCTATCCAAATGCACAAGCTGCGGGGAGTGCACCAAAGTCTGCCCCGTATCGGTTCCAAATGAATACGATCTTCGCCTTTCCGAGCGAAAAGCCATATACAAGCAGTACGCACAGGCCATCCCGGGGGCATACGCCATCACCAAGCGGGGAAGCGCCCCCTGCAAGGTAAACTGCCCCGCGCACGTAAGCGGTCAGGGCTTTATCGCCCTGATGCAGGAGGGTAAGTACCGGGATGCGCTTGCCCTCTTCAAAAAATCGAATCCGTTCCCGGGGGTATGCGGAAGGGTGTGCCATCATCCGTGCGAAGGCGCCTGCACCCGTAAAAGCGTGGACGAACCGCTCTCCATCCGGCTCCTGCACCGGTTCCTGGCAGACCGTAACATGCAGGAGGATGCGCGGTTCGTTCCGGAGAAAAAGCCGGAAAAAGCCGAAAGAGTAGCCGTTATCGGTGCCGGGCCCGCGGGCTTGACCTGTGCCTATTTTCTGGCCGTCGAAGGATATTCCGTAACCGTCTTTGAAAAGCTTCCCGTACTGGGAGGAATGCTGACCGTCGGCATCCCCGCCTATCGGCTCCCGCGGCATGTGATCGACTCGGAAATCGCGGCCGTGATGGCATTGGGAGTGCAGTTTAAGACCGGAATCGAGATCGGAAAGGACGTGACCGTCGAACAGCTCCGGAAGGAAGGCTACAAGGCCTTTTTCCTGGGAATCGGAGCTCACGAGTGCAAAAAGCTTGGTATCGGGGGCGAAAACCTTGAAGGGGTGCATGCAGGGGTCGATTTTCTGCGCGAAGTCAACCTCGGGAATCGAGTCGATCTGGGGGATCGGGTCGCCGTGGTCGGAGGGGGAAATGTGGCCATGGACTCGGTGCGGACGGCCCTCCGGAACGGCTCCGCGCATCCTTTTATCCTCTATCGGAGAAGCGTCGAGGAGATGCCCGCCGATCCCGCCGAGATCGAGGAGTGCCGGGAAGAGGGAATCGAGATCATGACCCTGACCAGCCCGGTCCGCATCATCGGCGAAAACGGCCGGGCGACGGCGATCGAATGCGTGAAAATGGCGCTCGGAGATCCGGATGAAAGCGGCCGGCGGAGACCCCGGCCGATTGCCGGCTCGGCGTTTGTCATCGAGGTGGATGCCGTGATTGCGGCCATCGGGCAGGAATCGGACTGGGCCTGCCTGACCGAAGAATGCGCCTGCACGCTGACGGATTGGGGAACGGTCAACGTGGATCCGATCACGCTCCAGACCGATGATGCCGACATCTTCGCAGGCGGAGACGCGGTCACAGGCCCCAAGACGGTGGTCGAAGCGATCGGAGCCGGAAAGGAAGCAGCCCTTTCCATCGACCGGTTTCTCCAGGGAAAGGATCTCAGGGAAGAGAGGGGCAAAGCATTGAAAGCAGCCGAGGATGTTCCCACCGCAGGTTATCCGCGGCAGGAAAGACAGGCGATTCCCTCTCTTGATCCCAAGCTGCGCATTTCAAGCTTCGACGAGGTTCAAAGGGGCTTCGACGAATCCCGGAGCCGAAAAGAGAGTGCACGGTGTCTTTCCTGCGGGGTTTGTTCCGAATGCTACCGGTGCGTCGATGCCTGTCTTGCCGGGGCGATTTTCCATGACCAGGAGGAAGAAGAAAAAACGATTCCCGTAGGCGCGCTGATCCTGTGCCCCGGAAGCGAAGCATTCGACCCGATCGCACTGCAGCACCACTATCGCTATCGCAGCAATCCCAACGTGCTCACCAGCCTCGAATTCGAGCGGATCTTGAGCGCATCCGGACCCACGATGGGGCATCTGGTCAGGCCTTCGGATCACAAGGCCCCCAAAAAAATCGCCTGGCTTCAGTGCATCGGGTCAAGGGACGCCAACCGGTGCGGAAACGGCTACTGCTCTTCGGTCTGCTGCATGTATGCGGTAAAAGAGGCGATGATCGCCAAAGAGCACGCACACGGCGACCTGGACTGCGCCGTATTCAATATGGACATCCGGACCTTCGGCAAAGATTATGAGAAATACTACAACAGGGCAAAGGAAACCGAAGGGGTTCGCTTCATCAAAGCCCGTGTCCATACGATCGACGATGCGGGGGACTCGGGAAATTTGCAGGTCCGCTATGCCGATGAGGCCGGAAAGGTTCGGGAGGAAAGCTTCGATATGGTGGTCCTCTCGGTGGGTCTTCAGGTTCCCGCCTCCACCGTGAAGCTTGCCGAGCGGCTCGGCATCGGCATGAACCAATACAATTTCGCGGTTTCCGATCCGTTTCTTCCCGTGGAAACGACCCGTCCGGGCGTCTATGCCTGCGGAACTTTTCAGGAGCCCAAGGATATCCCGAGCTCGGTTGTGGAAGCGGGCGCGGCGTCTGCGGCGGCCGGGGCACTGTTGTCGAGCGCCCGGGGCACCCTGGTCAAATCGATGCGCCTTCCGGAGGCCATAGACGTCACAGGACAGGAGCCCCGCATCGGTGTTTTCATCTGTAACTGCGGGATCAATATTTCCGGTGTGATCGATGTAAAGGAAGTGGAGGCCTATGCGGCGGGGCTTGCCGACGTGGCATATACCACAAGCAACCTTTTCACCTGCTCCCAGGATGCCCAGGACCAGATGAAGGAGATGATCCGCGAGCACCGTTTGAACCGCGTGGTGGTCGCATCCTGCAGCCCGAAAACCCACGAAGCGATCTTCATGGAAACCCTTGAAGCCTGCGGACTGAACAGGTACCTTTTCGAGATGGCAAACATCCGAAATCAGGGTTCATGGGTCCACTCCGATGTCCCGGAACTTGCCACCTCGAAGGCAAAGGATCTGGTCAGGGCCGCGGTGGCCAGGGCGGCAAGGTTAAAACAGCTCCAGGAAAAAAAGATCCCGGTCAACCCGAAGGCGCTGGTGGTCGGAGGCGGAGTGGCCGGCATGAATGCCGCACTGAACCTGGGAGACCAGGGGTTTGAGGTCGTCCTGGTCGAAAAGGAAAAACAGCTCGGCGGTTTCGCCGCGCGACTGACCGAAACCATCGGAGGGGCGGATATCCGTAAGTATTTGGACGGCCTGATCGAAAAGGTCTCTTCCCACCGCCGCATCCAGACGCTGCGGCAGTCGTTGATCGTCGGATTCGGAGGCTTCAAAGGAAACTTCACGACCGAAGTGCTGGTCGGCCCCGGCATGTATGAGAGGAAAATCGAACACGGGGTCGTGATCCTGGCCACGGGGGCCACCGAATACCTCCCCAAGGAATACCTCTACGGGCAGGACGGGCGCGTTACGACCCAGGTGGAGCTGGCCGGCCGGTTGAAGGAAAAGGGGGCGGCCGGCCTGAATCGGGTGGTCATGATTCAGTGTGTCGGTTCCCGCAACGAGGCAAATCCGATCTGCTCCAGAATCTGCTGCCAGAGCGCGGTAAAAAACGCCATCCATATCAAGAAGCTGAAGCCGGAAACCGAAGTCTACATCCTCTACCGGGACATCCGGACCTACGGGCTTTTGGAAGATTATTATACGGAAGCAAGGCGAATGGGGGTTTATTTCTTCAGATACACTCCCGAGGATCCGCCGGTTGTCTCAGCTCCGGGGAAGGAACTTACCGTAACCTTCAAGGATCATATTCTCGGACGCCGGTTTCAGGTCGATGCCGATCTCGTGGCGCTGAGCGCCGGGATGGTGCCCCAGGATACAGAAGAACTCGCCTCCATCCTCAAGCTGGGGAGAAACGCGGAAGGCTATCTCATGGAGGCCCATGTCAAACTACGGCCGGTCGACATGGCGACCGAAGGGATTTTTGTCTGCGGCACCGCCCACAGTCCCAAGCTCATCTCCGAATCGGTCGCCCAGGCCATGGCTGCGTCTTCGCGCGCGGCGACGTTTCTTTCGAAGTCTTCGCTTACGCTTTCTGCGGTTACGGCGAAAGTGGAGCAGGATCGGTGTGCATCATGCCTGATCTGCGTCCGATCGTGCCCGTACCACGTGCCCCGGATCAATCGGGACGGCGTGAGTGAAATCGACGAGGCGCTTTGCCACGGATGCGGAGTATGCGCTTCCGAATGCCCGGCGAAGGCAATCGAGCTGAACTGGTACGAAGACGATCAGATGCTGAGCAATATCGATGCGCTGCTGGAAGTAAGCGGTAAGCGGTAAGTGGGAAGTGGGAAGTGGAAGCGCTTTCCTTGCCGCTTACCGCTTGCCACTTACCCCAATAACTCCTAATCGAGGAATAGACGATGCTGAACGAACAACCTGTTGAATCGGAGGTCGCAATGGCGGAAGCCTTCGAGCCTGTGATCCTCTCTTTCTGCTGCAATTACTGAGGGTATACGGCGGCGGACCTGGCAGGTTCCATGCGGCTGAGGTATCCGGCAAACATCAAGATCATCCGGGTTCCGTGTACCGGAAAAGTCGATCTGCTCTACATCCTCCACGCGTTTGAAAAGGGAGCCGACGGAGTCTACGTGGTGGGGTGCAGGGAAGGCGATTGCCATTTCAACAGCGGCAATTTCAGGGCAAGGAAGCGGGTGGAACAGGCGAAATCGATTCTGGACACCATCGGAATCGGTGGAGAAAGGGTCGAGATGTTCAATCTCTCTTCTGCAGAGGGTCCTAAATTCGCACAGTATGCAGCAGAGATGACCGAACGCATTCGAAAACTGGGGAAAAACCCGATCAAGAGGAAAAGGGCAGGAGCTGAAAGTTGAAAGCTCAAAGTTCAAAGAAAACTCGGGCGTTCGGTCAATATGCTTTGAGCTTTCAGCTTTGAACTTCGAGCTGTTTTAAGGGGGATTTATGATCGTCGCCGACAGAAAACCGATTGAAGAGATCATCTCGAATATCGAGAGCAACAGCAGTATTTTGATCCTCGGCTGCAACGAGTGCGTCACGGTGTGCGAGGCCGGAGGCAAAAAGGAGGTGGGTGTTCTCGCGTCCGCGCTCAGGATGTTTTTTCTCAACAAGGGAAGGGAAGCCAAAATCGACGAGGTCACCCTGGAGCGCCAATGCGATCACGAGTACCTGGAAGAGATCCGCAACCGCATCGACCAGTACGATGCGGTGGTATCGCTGGCCTGCGGCGTGGGGGTGCAGTTTATGGCGGAGAAATACCACACGATCCCCGTCTATCCGGGAGTAAACACCTGTTTCCTGGGGGTTACGGAAGCACGCGGGCTATGGACGGAGCGATGCCAGGCCTGCGGGCAGTGCGTGCTGGCGACAACCGGCGGCATCTGCCCCGTATCACGCTGTGCCAAGCGTCTTTTCAACGGGCCTTGCGGAGGGTCCACCCGCGGAAAATGTGAAATCAACAAGGACCTCGACTGCGCCTGGCAGTTGATCGTCGACCGGCTGACCGCCCTGGGGAGATTGGACGATTATGAAAAGCTCTCCCCCATCAAGGACTGGTCTGCCGACCGGGCGGGCGGGCCTAGAAAAGTAAGCCGGGAGGATCTCAAGCTATGACCGTAAAGACTCCGAGCAAACTGGAAAAGATTCTGGCTGCAGGCCGGCTTGCCGTCACTTCCGAATGCGGCCCTCCGCGCGGCAGCGATCCGGAGACCATCACAAAAAAAGCGGCCATGATCAAAAACCATGTAGACGCCATCAACATCACCGACAATCAGACTTCGGTGACGCGGCTCTGCAGCATGGCGGCCTGCATCCGGCTCAAGCTCATGGGACTGGAACCGGTGCTGCAGATGGTGACACGGGATCGGAACCGGATCGCTCTTCAAAGCGATGTCCTGGGTGCTGCATCCTTCGATATTCACAATATCCTATGCCTTTCGGGGGACCATCAAAGCTTCGGAGACAGCCCGCAGGGGCAGAACGTGCACGATCTCGATTCCATGCAGCTCATCCAGACGGTCAGACGGATGCGGGACGAAGGGAAATTTCTGGGAGGAGACGACATCAACCGGCCGCCAAAGATGTTTGTCGGTGCCGCCGCCAATCCGTTCGCCGATCCTTTTGAAATCCGGGTACCGCGTCTTGCCAAGAAAATCGCCGCAGGCGCCGAATTCATTCAGACCCAGTGCATTTACAACCTGGAAAAATTTGAAAGATGGATGCAGCTTGCACGAGACCGCGGGCTTCACGAGAAAGTCTATATCCTGGCGGGGCTCACCCCGTTGAAATCCGCCGGAATGGCCCGCTATATGAAGAACAGGGTTCCCGGCATGGATGTGCCCGATGAGGTCGTCAAGCGAATGTCCGACACCCCCAAAGAAAAGCAGGCGCAGGAAGGGATCAACATCTGTATCGAATCGATTCAGCGCTTAAAGGAAGTCGAGGGGGTCAGGGGGTTTCACATCATGGCGATCGAGTGGGAGGAGAAGGTGCCCGAAATCGTGGAGCGTGCCGGGCTCTTCCCCCGGCCGACCGAATTTTAGATCTTTGTTGTTTGATTTTCGAGTAAGTTCAAAGTAAATTCGTTATTGTTCTCTGCGCCTCTGCGTCTCTGCGCGAGAAACTGCTTTACCCCCATGCATCGGAGGAGGTTTAGATATGACCGAGAAGAAAAGAATTCTTGTCGTGGACGATGAGCCGGATTTTGCGGCCATCGTACGGGAGAACCTGGAGAGAGAAGGATTTGAAGTCGAGACCGCACACAATGGGGCCGAGGGGATCGAAAAAGTCGGGGCCAACCCGCCGGATGCGATCGTGCTCGACGTCATGATGCCCGTAAAAGACGGTTACGCCGTTTGCGCGGAACTCAAAAAGGACGAGCGGTATTCCGGCATTCCCATCCTGATGCTGACCGCCGTCGCCTCCCATGTGACCTCGACGCGCTATTCGCATTACGACGGCATGAGCATGGAGGCGGACGATTATCTTCCCAAGCCGGCATCGGGGGCACAGATTGCACAAAGCATCAAGCGGCTGTTGAATGTTTGACGGAAGATTCGTCGAGTGGTTGATTCGTTGACTCGTCGATCCGTTGACTCGTTGATTGGTCAAATGGTCGATTGGTTGAGTGGTCGATACGGGAAGATACCCCAGCGGCTAACTGATTAACCATTCAACCACTCAACTATTTGACCATTCGACCATTTAACGAGGTCCGACCGGAATGGACACCGTAAAAATAGACCCTTCCCCGAGGCTGCTTTCGACCTCGATCTTCCCCCCCATCCCTTCCAGAAGCCCCTTGACGATCGAAAGCCCTAAACCGGTGCCGGTGATGTGCCGGGTCTTTTCATTCTGAACCCGGTAGAATTTATCGAATATCCTGCCCAAATCCTCGCGGGCGATTCCGATTCCGGTATCCTGGACCGATACCCGGATGACCTCCTGATCCGATTCCGCCTTTACCCGGATTTCACCGCCTTCCGGCGTGTAGTTGATCGCATTGACGATCAGATTCCCGAATATGCTCTCCAGAGCGAGCGGGTCTGCAGCCAACGGCGGCAGCGCTTCGGAGCAAGATCCCAGGATCAATTGCAGGCTCTTGCTTCCGGCCCTCTCTGAAAGAAAATCGACGATGCTCTTCAACAGATCTTCGATTTGTACTGTCCTGGGTTCATGGCAAACCGTGCCGGATTCGATTCGGGAGAGGTCCAGCAGATCTCCGATCAAAGAGATGAGTCCTTCGGTCTTTTCCTTTGCCCTGGCGAGAATATAGAGATCCTTTTGAGAAGCCTCCCCCACCAGATCTCTCAACACAAGGGCAAGCTGTTCGTGTATCGTGGACAGCGGAGATCTGAGCTCGTGCGATACCTTCGCGACAAATTCGGATTTCAGCCGATCCAGAACTTTCAGGGTCGTGATGTCTGAAAGCACCACCACAGCCCCCAGGCACTCGCCTTCTTCCCCCATGACCGGCCGCCCTCTGGCAAGGAGGTATTTTTCGTCCGGCAGGACAAACTCATAACCCGGGATCTCCTGGGGGTCGGGATACGTGCCTTTGGAAATATCCATGACATACTGGCAAAAGCCTTTATCGCCGACGCAGGAGCCGATCTGCTGTCCGGTTGCGGTTCCTGCATCCAGTTTGAGCTGCCAGGTGAACGCCGGGTTCATCAGAACAAGCTGTCCCTGGGCGTTTGTCACGACGATTCCGTTCGGCAGCGATTCGATGATGGTTCGAATGCGGCTCTTTTCGGTGTCCAGATCGAAGAGCATCCGCTGCCGCGCCTGGTCGAGCCGTTCGGTTTCTTCGGTCAGACGGATCTTTTCCCTGGCCCGGCTGACGACGATGCGGAGTTGGTCGGGTTCAAACGGTTTTGCGACAAAATCGTAGGCACCCCGCTTCATGGCTTCGATGGCCGTATCCACCGTGGCATATCCGGTGATAACGATCACCAGCGGTGGGGATTCCATCTCCTGAATGCGCTTCAGAACCTCCATTCCGTCCATTCCGGGCATCTTTAAATCGAGTAGAATAATGGAAACCGGCTGCCCGCTGAGAATCGTGAGCGCCTCATCTCCCCGGCTGGCTTTGGTCACCCGGCAGCCCATACGGGACAGAATGCGTTCGGAGCCGTCCCGGATATCCCTTTCGTCGTCGACCACCAGTACCTGCATATCGTCCATGTACTTATTCACCGCCGGCATCTCCGTTGTCCTTTTGGAGCGGAAGCTCGATCGAGAAGGTGGCGCCCCGGTCCGGGTTGTTTTTCGCCGCAATCCTTCCCCGGTGGCTTTCCGCAATCCGGTAGGCCAGGCTCAGCCCGAGGCCGGTCCCCTTCCCTTCCTCCTTCGTGGTGAAAAAAGGTTCGAAGATGTGCGGGAGCA
>QZKK01000266.1 GCA_003599475.1 Desulfobacteraceae bacterium | reverse complement strand
CCGTCCTCGGCCTGCTTCTCGATCCCGGCGAAGAAGTCGTCCGCGGTGAGCTCGACCCACGATTTCCCGGCGGCGCCGTTTGAATTGCCCCAATCTTTTCAACTGTGAAATACCCAAAGCACAGTGAATATCGGTAATTCGATAGTTTAAACCCAAATCGATCTGTTCGTAATACCAGGGATTGATCAATTTTTGATCTTCGGAATCGGAAAGTGCAAGTGCATTGCGGGGGAAGACAAATTCCTCGAAAGTGCTGGTGATTCCATGGGAGCGTAAACGGCGCAACCTCTTGAAAAGCGATTCGTCGTTTGTGAACACTGCGCCACCTTCACCCGTAGTAATATGTTTTACCGGGTGAAAACTCATGACTGCCATATCCGAGTAAGCGCAGGATCCGACATTGCTTCCATTATATTCAGAGCCCAAGGCATGACTGGCATCTTCGATGATGTATATTTTGTTCCCGAATCGGTTTTCAGCATCTTTGACGATCCTAAAGATCGACTCCATATCGCAGCTTTGTCCAGCAAAATGGACGGGAATGACAACTTTGGTTTTGGAGGTAATCTTTTTTTCGACCTCTTCTGGGGAGATGTTATAAGTCTTGGGGTTGATGTCTGCAAAAACAGGCTTTCCGCCGCAATAAATCATGCAGTTCGCGGAAGCGACAAAGGTAATCGGAGATGTAATTCCCTCATCACCTTCTTTTAAAACTGCTGCCAAGCATGCAATGTGAAGACCGGAAGTTCCCGAATTCAATGCTACAGCAAAGTTTGCGCTGCAATAGTTTTGTAATGCTTCTTCAAACGCTTTCACCTTTGGCCCTTGGGTGATAGGCCCTGATTTCACCACATCGACAACAGATCGTATGTCGTTAGCGTCAACCCATTGTCTACCGTAGCTGATAAAGTTGGATGGGTTGTTAAGCGATCGGCCCGATTTTATGATTTCCGGTTTGCCGGTTTGATAATCTCTGTAAAAAGACTCGATGCAATAATCAAGGGTCGGCAACTGATAATTTAAGGCTTCCTGTAGTTTTTCCACATCGAGCGACAGATTCTTCCCCCGTTTCGCACAAAACCCGAAATCCTCAATGGATGATGGAACAATCAATGTTTCATCAAGTCCAAATATGTGTGCAATTTTGTTACAAAATTCATATTTTGAGGCAGGCGTCACACTCCCGCAGTTAAAGGTGCCTGAAAGGTTTCTTTTCAGCGAGATATCGATGATCCTTGCCAGTTCCACCGTATAAATGGATGAAAAAACGGCATCGATAAAACCTTTGATGGTTTCACCGGCCTTGAGCGCATGAACGACCCACTCGCCGAGACTTTTCTTGTCGATTATGTTCCAACCGAAAATATTCGTGCGGAAAATCAGTGCAGATTCTTTTTTCTGTGCTTCAAGCTCCCCTTCGTGTTTGGAAAGCCCGTAATAATTCCTCGGACGGACCTCATCCGTTTCCAGGAACCCACCTCCGGCGCCGTCATAAACCGCATCGGTCGAGATATATACCAGTTTGGCATCTCTGTCCCTTATTGACTCTACAATATAACTAGTTGCTTCGACATTGACGAGATGTGTATATTCTCGGTCCACTTCGCATTCATCGATATCGGTCAGCGACGCACAATGAATAAGAAGATCGGGGTCGAAATCTGCAACGATTCTATAAATGGATTTAGAATCAGTAATATCACATCCTTGCGTGTATACCCCATCGATACAAACCGGATTCCGATGATACAGGCCCAGAATTTCCCACCGGTTTTTAAAATAATCGGCAAGATTATTCCCGAGCAGTCCACTGATACCGGTGATGAGGCAGCGTGGTCTATTCATTCGTCGTTGAATCACTGCGGTACGTCGTTTAAGGACCATCGAGTTTTCTCGATGGTATAGTCGTCGGATATCTTCTCCAGGATCACCCTTAAATCGGCGACAGTCAGTTTATCCGGGTTGTTATCCGATGTATATTTGAATCCTTCCGGACATGGATTTCCTCCATTGTTGAACACCGGGGTTCCCGTATCGGGGGAATAGCTGTTCCAAACCACATAGCAGTGTTTGTATTCTACGGTGTTCCGACCTTCGTCTTCCCCGATCAGGGTTTCGTGGATCTTTTCACCAGGCCGAATCCCAACCATTTCCTGCTTGCATTCGGGAGCAATGGCTTTTGCCAAGTCGGTGATCTTCATAGAAGGAATCTTGGGGACGAAAATCGCTCCTCTTGCGTTTAATTCCAGCACATGAAGAACAAAGTGGACGGCCTGATCCAATGTGATCCAATACCGTGTCATTCTGGTGTCTGTAATCGGAAGCGTACCTGTTCTGGCTCGTTCTTTAAAAAAGGGTACGACCGAGCCTCGACTCCCGAGTACATTTCCGTAGCGAACGATATTGAAGGTCGTTTCCCGTTCCCTGCCCCGATATACATTGGCTGCCAGAAAAAGCTTGTCCGAACACAGCTTCGTTGCCCCATAAAGGTTGATGGGATTGCATGCTTTGTCCGTTGATAGCGCCACCACGCGTTTGACATTGTTCTGCAATGCCGCATCGATTACATTCATTGCCCCCATGATATTGGTTTTGATGGCTTCAGCCGGGTTGTACTCTGCTGCAGGCACCTGCTTCAATGCGGCAGCATGGATGACGTAATCGACATCCTGAAAAGCCCGTATCATCCTGAATCGATCCCGCACATCGCCGATAAAATACCGGACGCACGGATATTTTTTCATACTCCATCTTTGGGACATCTCAAACTGCTTGAGCTCGTCCCTGCTGAAAATGATGAGTTTTTTCGGATGATAAGCTTCGAGAATGATCTGGGTGCATTTTTTCCCGAACGATCCGGTTCCGCCTGTGATGAGTATCGTTTTGTCATTCAGCATCGGTTTTCACCCTTGAGGCTATTATAGGACACCGATTTTTCTTTAAAGAATCCATAAATAATCTTTGGCAATCCGTGTTTATCCGTGTCCAAAAAGAGAATTATCAACAGATTTCACTGGAAAAATACGACCTTGCTTCTAGGAATACCTTTTTCGACAATATGGGTTACCACGCTTTCGATCGAATCCGTGCTCGTGATCAGGATTTTATCGAAAGTCAGCGTATTCAGCCTTTCCGGATCCAGAATTTTATCGTTGAAGAAAAATTTCCCCTTAGAGTAACTGTCAACGACAGCGACCATCTTTATCGCTGTGCCGTGGGTCGAGAGAAAGGCGATTTCGGCCAAATCACCGGCACCGTAGAATACCAACCGACAGCATCCTTCCCCTTCAAGGTGTTCATAGAGCAATCGTAGTTTTTCCCTTGCACCGTTGTAGAACTGATAAGAAAGTTTAATGAATTCATAGGTCAATCGAGTTTTTTCCGCAACTCCTTGAGGAGTAAGCAGGTATTTGACCCGGTTTCTTTGAATGTTGACGATTTTGAAGTAGCCTTTGTTTGCCATCCGCTTGATAAATGAATTGATAAGCCCAAGAGAGACATTCAGCTCGTTTGCGAGATCCCGTTGGCTTGGATGATATCCTTTGTCGATTTCTTCCAAAATCTTAAGGGTACGGATATCGTCGTTGTTCATGCTGGAGCGTTAAATCGTCGATTCGTTAATTCGTTGAATTGTTTGAATAATGGAGTGCTGGAATGAAGGAATTTGGATTTAAGATCATGTCTCACGCAAAGGCGCCAAGTCGCAAGGGAGGAATTTAAAATGAATACAAATAATTAGTCTATACTTTAGCTTGCGTTTGAAAATAGCTCCGCTTGGTGGGTTTCATGAATGAGATGGAAAACCTCATTTTTGAATTGATTAAAAAAAATGTTCAATAACTGAACGTTCAGCTATTGAACATTTTTTTAGGGGATTGTCAACAGAAAAATGAGGTGATCGGTTTTTAAAAGTTTTGAGTTTTCGATTTAGGTCTAATACTTTAATCTTATTGATCTTTTTTACTGAAACCACTCCAAATTGGTGCACAATCTACAGCATTTCATCTTGGGTGTCAAGCTAAATTGGATCGCAATATATAGTGGTCTCGATGGGTCACTGCGCACAGAGGTAGGTCTACCCGAGCAGAGAACTATCGAGATCGAAGAAAGGAGGTGGGATCTGAAATCGACAAAACACGGGCGTTGTTCTCTCCGGGGCCACGCAGAAAAGGAAGACTGTCGGAACAGGGTACGAGATTCACGGTCTTGTTTCCAACGGGTAGACGTCTGTAATCGAGGAAGCGAACTTTGCCATTCTTTCGTATTTCATTGAGTCGTCCGATGGAATCGTGTTCGAACGATTTCCGGATTCAATTTCATTCTGCAAAAGCTTCCTTGGTCGCCCGGTATAAAATCGGTTTGATATCCAGATACCTTCGAATTGTTTCTTCTAAAAATTTGCTATGGATTTCATCAGCCTTCACATGAAGGAGTTTTCCGCTTACCATCTGAAAACGAAAAGGAACCGATGCAAAATTGAGAACACGAATGTCGATCGGATAATTTAACTGTTGGGAAAAATCATTTGAAAGTTGGATTGAAAATCCTGTAGCATTATTTTGTGGAAACCCCATCTGCCAAATCCCTAAATCAATATCATGAATTGTTTTTTTGATTTAAAAAGCGAAAGTGGAGACGCGGAGCCATAATGCTATGCAGCTCTTTTTCTGAATTCGCTGAATCGTATTCTGCTCTGATGTTTTTGTCTTTTCCGGACGATGGGTCGTCAGCCCTATAGTAAAGCTATCTCAGAAGCTTTGGTCTGGGCTATGCTTTGTCACCAAAGCATTCGCACTTGCTCCCCTGTCTCCATAAACTATGTTTTATTCGTCTTGAAATTCAACCAGTGTCTCGAAAGATGCCAATCTGAGCTTTCTGTTTAACCCCCTGAAAGCGAATCTGGCCTCATCGAGATTTTTGACCGCATCCATATAGGAAATTTCATTCTCTTCAACAATATCACGACCTTCCTTGTAGATCACTTTCTGGTAAGATGAATTGACAACTTGATTGTGCAATTCCCCAATCTGTTCATTTAGAGACTTGCGAATCTCTAGGGCTTCACTGAGATTAATCGAATCTCCATGAAAATCTATAAAATGACTGAAGTTTGCCTTCTGGATAGCGCTGTTGAGCTTGCGCCTCTTTATCTCGATCTTTTTCAATTCTTTTCGAGCAGAAACAGCATCAAAGTCCGCACTGGCACGACGAATCCCTTCGTCCCTGCTAAACGAGAACCTTTCCCTGTTCTGTTTTGTTTCAGGCAAACAGTCTCTCAACGTTTTGATTCTTGCATCATACTCGGAGCGGAGCTCGAGCGCCTCGTATAAATACAATGGCCGCTTATTGTCATTCATTTGCTTTCCTCCTTTCACCGCAGATCCGTTTTACGGCTGATAACACTTCTCTTTCCGGAGGACTCTCAGTATCTCATTAGTTTTATTGTAAAATTTCATCAAGGATATGTAAATGGGAAACTCATGAAAACCTTGTAACGTTTTTCCCAGCTTGAAAAAGAGCGGCTCATTCGGAAAGGATATCGCTCAAAAGGGCAGATACCCGGTTGCAGGCATGCGATATGGTTTCCCAGCGGTTTAACGGGGGCGAAATCCCTTTGTAATCTGAAATATCGATATCATCGAGATCGAAGGGCTTGGGTTCGGCCAATTGACGGCTGAGTTGGTTCAATGGCGAGACCTCGTTTCCTCTGTATGTATCATGATAATAGTGGTCGAATTTCCTGAGGGCATCCACGACTTCCCAATCACCGAGGATGTCGGAAATGGCTGCAAAATCGATGAAATCCCTCGTTGCATTGCGAATGAGGATCAGCCATGCTTTGATTCGCAGCATTTCGGCCTTAGTCGGGATCGTCAATGATTTTCCGGAGACTTCAGCCGATTCGGTTTCAAGGGGTCGGGACCGGACCAGTTGACGCAGCCCGGTTTCGACGCCGCGAAAATTCCCCAAGATAAGTTTTGGGGGGTTGATTCGGGCTGTTTTCCACTCTTTGTGCTTTTCCAAAAACTCCAAAAGATCATCGAAACGTTTTTCAAGATCGGTCAAAACATGATCCACATCCAGTGAAAAACGATGTTTTGCATGAATTGCTGCAGCCGATCCCCCGACAAGCACACAGCCAGGGATAAGATGCTGCAACTCTGCGGCAGCAGAAAGAAGACGCTCCCATTCTTCATGATTTTGCGTCATAACCGTCCCCGCTCAAGATAATCCAAAAAGTATCGAAACATCGATGGGTAGCCATATGCTTTAGAATGGGGGATCGTCCGGCGAACAGCATCCGCCGCGGGACCGAAGGGATCTTTTTTGCATTCCCGGAGGAGCGCACGAATGTCGGCATCCGAACCCCGCTCCCATATGGATTCGATCACGGCGACGCCCCACCGATCCGTTTCGATATTTAGGTGCCGGTGCTTCATCTGGAAGTATCCTCCAGACTATCTCCTTCCATAGAAGAACCATTTTGAACTTCCAAGTTTATCATTTATCGGGATTTTTTTCATGTCATCAGGAGATATTTTATGACCTTCCCGTGTCATGGTCTGAAATATTCTCATAAATTCAGATTGTTGTCAAATCCATTGTGAGCGGAGCCAGAGCGGGAAAAAAGATCCGAACCTTAGAAGTCGAACAGCTTGGTCAAAGGCCCTGCGGAATCGATTTTACCGCCAAACCGATTCCGCAGGTTTTGGCGTGCCCCGCATCCTTATCGCCGCCTGCAGGGGGGCTCAAATGAATCCAGATGCCGCGAGAATGCAAGGTCTCTACTATACCTGCCTACGGTTCGATGACGATGATTCCTTGGTTTTCTTCCAATGTCTTCGGACCGATCCCGGGAACCTTCGTGATGTCTTCCACCTTTGAAAACGGTCCATTGGCCTCCCGATACTCGATGATCTTTGCCGCAGATTTCGGGCCGACCCGCTTCAGCTTGGCAAGCTCTTCGACCGATGCCTTGTTGATATTGATTTTTTCGGATTGCTGCTGGGCAATTACCGGAGCTCCCACCGCCATAAAGAAAGCGACAACAACGAACATTACGATGGACTTTCGTAAGTACATGGCCCTACCTCCTTTTATGGGGTTAAATTTCGGACCTGAGATTTCAGGCCCGGTAGTGCCGTCGGTTTCGATTGGCTCTCGTTTTTCCTGCTTACTTACGCCTGCAAAAGACCCGAAATCGAAAATATTAGAAATGCTGGGCGAAAAAGCCGCAGTTCTTGCAAGAACTCAAATTGTCAGAAACAGCTACGATTGGAGCGTAAAGGAATGAATGGCGTGGAACGTTTTTACAACGAACGGGATGCCGGGGGCATCCTACCGAATCTAAAAATGCCAATATTCCCGATTGTTAAAATAGTCAAGGATTTTTTATGGTTTTTTGATTTTTTTTGAACCGCTCCGCCAGGATTCGGAGCAAAGAGGGGGCTTGTACCGCCCTCCGTCTGTCACCCATAGTAGCTGGATTGTTTGGGTTCATTCCGGATACCTATCGTATCCGAGCCCATCCGATAGCCGAAGCGCCGGAATTCTTGAAAGAGATTTCCCGATGATCGATCCGGAAAGGTCGAGCAGGTGATCGTCTTTCAGTAAAAACCTGACATCGAAATGCTGAAAACGCGTATCCCGATATACCCATTGAACCCACTGTCAGAATTCAACCGTTCCAATCTATTACTAGAGATCACGGGCAGAGATACAAGAAATCTTTGCGCCCCCAATAGCGTTTAAAAAACGATATGGGAGAGATCACGACAAAAACAGGAGGAAAAAGCGATGGCGCAACACGGTCCTTTGCGGGAGGTGCGTCTTGCCAGGGCGAAAGCTGCCTACACGACCCGCCGGGTAAATCTACGGGCGGTCGAGGCGCTGATCGACCAAGACGTCCGCCCGGCTGCCGGAGATCTCTTGCTGGCCCGTGTGGAAAAGCTCGGTCAGCACAAACGGCTCGAGTTGACAAACGGCCGCAAAGCGCAGCTTTTTGCAGGAGACGAAATCATCGTCGCCTATGGTAACCGATATGCTCCCGATCAGTTCGAATCGGTCATCCCGGAATCTTTGGAATCCTGCCACCTGGTGGCAGGTGGCGGCATCGCCTCCAAGTTTCTGGTAAAGCATTCCAAAATGAAGATGCCGACCCAGATCGCCCCTATCGCAATTCTGGGGGACCGCAATGGAGAAGCGATCAACCTTTCGGACTTCGCCCTTTCCGGCCGCCTGTGCGACAGGAAAAAACCGCCCGTCGTCGCCGTGGTGGGCACTTCCATGAATTCCGGAAAGACTACGACCGCCTCGGATTTGATCCATGGGTTGAGCCGCGCAGGCTTGAGAGTCGGCGCGGCCAAGGTCACCGGTACCGGCTCCGGCGGAGACCCCTGGTGCATGTGGGATGCGGGCGCAGTCCAGGTCTATGACTTCACCGATGCCGGGTATGCATCCACCTATCTTCTGGAAACCGAAAAGGTCATAAAAATTCTGCAGCTCCTCGTTCAACACCTCTGCGCCTCGGGGACAGAGGCCATCGTTCTTGAAGTCGCAGACGGATTGTATCAAAAAGAGACGGAAACGCTTCTCTCCTCGAGGGCCTTTGCCGAAACCGTCGATGGAGTAATTTTTACCCTTAAAGACTCCATCGGGGGCAAAGAAGGGGTGCAGCGGCTGCTCGAAAATCGCTTGAACGTAATGGCTGTAGGAGGCGTCATCTGCCAGTCCCCGCTTGCCATGCGTGAATTGGAAAATACGGTCAGGCTTCCGGTGGTGGATTCCAATTTCCTGAGGAACCCCGATGTCAAAAAGCAGCTCGGCCGCTGGATTGCCGCATCAAAAGAAGAAAATGTGATTCGACTTTCCGAAGCCAAATGAGTCTGCCGACACTCATGTCCGGCCGGAGAGCCAGGCTGATCTTCGGGCTCGTTTCCAACGGATTCGCCCAGGCTCTGGCCACCGTCACGACGGTTTTGCTGGTGAAAACGGCCTTCGACCGCCTCATCATCGCAACCCCGTTTGAAGGAGGTCCCAACGGCCCTCTGATGATTCGGATTGCCGGCGGCCTGGCATTCTGCGCGGCTGTGCTGGCCTGGCTTCGAATGCGAGAGCGTGTGGATTCTGAACGCCTGGGCCAGGATTACATTCATCAAATCCGGATCCTGATGTTCAAACACTTGAGCGCACTTCCTTCGAGGACTTTACAGCGACGCAGTCGGGGGGCCATCGTTTTACGCTTTATCGGAGATTTGAACGCGCTCAAGCAGTGGGTGAGCTTTGGGTTTGCCCGGATGACCGTCTCCGGGGTCAATACCGTAATCGCACTCACGGCCCTGGCGGCCGTCAACTGGCGCCTCACAGCCGGTGTCGCCGTGGTGGTGAGCGCCGGAACCGTTCATGCCTTCAGGCTCGGCAGGCGCATACGGGCTGCGGTGAAAGAGAGCCGCCGCCGCCGTGCTGTTCTTGCGGCAAACGTAAACGAGAAAATCGCGGTCATGCCGGTGGTCCAGGTTTTCGGGCAATCTCGCCGGGAGCGGCGCAGGATCGGCCGCCAGAGCCGGAGGTTGAGGGACGCCATGATCGAACGTGCGGGGAAAATCGGCCGGCTGCGTGCCGTTTCCCAGGCGACCATTGCACTTTCAAGCGCGATTTTGCTGATTCTTGGCGCAAACGAGGTGTCCGCAGGGCGGGCGACACCCGGCACGGTGGTCGCCTCCATGACCATCGTCGGCCTGCTGGTCCCATCATTGCGCGACCTCGGGCGTGTTTACGAGTACTGGCACAGCGCGGCGGTAAGCTCATGTAAAATCGATGAGTTTCTGTCGACACCCGCAACCGGTGTATCGCCATTTAAAACTCCCCGCCTGAAGCCCGGAGCAGGAAGACTGGATCTGGTGGATGTCTCCGTTGAAGACGGGCTCGAAAGCATTTCTGGAACCGTTCACCCCGGGATGGTGATCGTGCTGACGGGACCGAACGCCGCCGGCAAGTCCACACTTCTTTCTCTGATCGCGCGGCTGGTGAATCCTGACAGAGGCCGGATCCTTCTTGACGGCCAGGATCTTACCGGCTGCAGGCTCTCTTCTGTGCGTCGAGCCGTCGGAATGGTGAGTCCGGATCTTCCGCTTTTGCGCGGAAAAGTAGAAAAAAACCTCCGCTACCGCTGGCCCGAAGCTCCGGAAGAGGAATTGGAGCGGGTGCGCAGACTCTGCGAGCTCGATGCGGTGCTGGCCGAGCTTCCGAAGGGGGATCAAACCCGGCTGAGCGAAGGCGGAGGGAATCTTTCATTCGGCCAGCGACAGCGGATCGCTCTTGCCCGTGCCCTGCTCGGCGAACCGTACATCCTTCTGCTCGATGAAGCCGAAGCCCATTTGGATGCGGATGCCGACCGCCTGCTGGAAAGGATTCTCGGCTTTTACCCGCGCACTGTCATTTTGGTGACTCACCGGGCCGAGCGGCAGAAAAATGCAGATGCCGTTTGGCATCTGGAAAACGGCAGACTCGCAACAATCGAATATCCGCCGCCTTCTCTTGGTCGGGTATGCGCCCGGGTGGTTCCCGACGATCCGGAGCTTTCCTATTTTCTTTATCAGCCTGTTCATTTCGGCCGGGAAAAGCGTGTGCTGGTCACCGTTCACGGCATCCATCGAAGGGCAAAGGAGCAAACGCTTCTTTTCTCTGAACTGGCCGAAAAATACGGCGTGATACTGGTATCCCCCTTGTTTGCGCAGACGCGGTTTCCCGACTACCAGCGCCTCGGTCGGAAAGGAAGAGGGGACCGGGCCGATCTGGCGCTTCAAAAGATTCTTTCCGACGTTCAGAGGCTCACAGGAGCCGACACCCGAAAAGTATACCTGTTTGGATATTCGGGAGGCGGGCAGTTCGCTCACCGATATACCATGGCACACCCCGATCGGGTGGAGCGCGCAGTCGCAGCAGCCGCCGGATGGTATACGTATCCGGATCCCGATCTCCCCTACCCCCAGGGAACCGGAAGATCTTCGAAACTTCCCGGAATCGACTTCGAGCCTAAACGGTTTCTGCAGATTCCGGTTTGTTCGCTAGTCGGGGAAGACGACGTGAGCCGGGATGTCGTACTCAGAGCATCCCGCCGCATCGACCGGCAGCAGGGGGTCACACGGCTTGAAAGAGCGAGAAACTGGACTCATGCAATGCGGGAAGCCGCCGCCGCTCAAGGGCTTGATACGGAGTTTATTTTTCGCGCCCTTCCCTCCTGCACCCATAGTTTTTCGGAGTGTATGCAAAAAGGGGCTATGGGGTCGGAGGTTTTTCATTTTCTGTTTGACCGTATGTAAAGAAAGGAGCCCATCCATGAAACGGTTTTTGATTGCTTCACTCACATCTTTGATCCTTTCAGCGGGCTGCGCCGGACCCGACTTGAAGACCTGGGAAGACTCTGCCGCCCGTCAGGGAGCACGCTTTGTTCCGATGGAATTATGGACCGGAGAATCCTGGAGCGGATCTCGAGAAGTCCGTCTGAGGGCGGCAGAAAAGACCTTCGGAGACAAACGGGATAAGCAGATCACGGGTCCTATTGATTGGACGCACCCGGTCACCGGGGAAAAAATGGTGGTTTACCGACGGGTCAACAAACAGAAAGACGGTCTCAAGACCCAGTTGTTCACCGTAAACTCCGAAGGGACCGCTTTGGTCAAAGTCTTCGATGAAAGACCTTCCCGTGAAATCCGGACTTTCTCCGGGCAGCCGCTTTTCCCGATCGGTCAATGGTCCCAAGGCGAGGCTCGGGCTTTCGATTTCTATGAATACATCGACGGACGGCCGGTTGCCAAGAATGCCAGAATCACCATAAAAAACCTGAACTTCTCCTACAAAGGAATCCCCTATTCCCTCGAATATGATTGGGAAATGACCATGGGAAACGGTGAATTGGAATTCAGGGAAAATTTCATCTACAGCCCGGAAAAGGGGTTGGTCCGCTATAAGAACCTGATCGATTGAAGGAAAAAGAATGCAAGCTGCGGGAATACGCGCGCTGTTGCGGTTCGAAAGGAGCGTGATGGAAAAAACGGAGTTGAAGACTTATTTTGAAACCACCCCGGGCCTCGGCGTCCTGGCGACTGCCGACGGGCTGGGCAAAGTGGACGCCGCCCTTTACGCCCGCCCGCACTTTGCCGGCGACGGCACTCTGGTATTTGCCATGGCGGACAGGCTGACCCATTACAACACACTGTCAAATCCCCATGCCGCCTACCTGTACATCGAGGCCGGCCATGGGTACAAAGGGGTGCGCCTCTTCCTTACGAAGATTCGGGAGGAAGAGGCCGCCGGCGGGAGGATCTCGGAACGTTCAATTCCCGAATACGACCAAGCGTCGGCCGGAGAGGCACGGTTTCTGGTCTTCTATAGGCTCGACAGGGTGCTTCCGCTGACCAGTTAGGAGATGACCGTCAATCCCCCATCTGCGCCATGTAGTCGTCGTATTTTGTCTCCAGGGCAAGCTTGTGTTTGGCCTCTTCCTGGCAGAGCACTTTGAAAAGCTTCTTTGCGTTTTTTCCTTCCGTCTGCGCAAGAAGGCGATTGTATAGGGCGAGTGCTTTTTCTTCCCGCTTCATGGCCAGCATGAGCAGTTCGTGGTAATCCATCCCCTTTTGATACTGCAGGTCGACCATGTAATCGCTCCGTTTGATGTCCGGGATCCATTTCAACCGGTAATCCGAAATCCCCTCCACAGCGCCCTTTTCCTTCAGCTCCTCGAGCATTTTCCGGTGTTTTTTCTCCTGCCCGGCAAACTCCAGCAGCATTTCCCTGGCCCCCGACATCTCTTCACGCCCGCTGACCTCCTCGTAAAAAGCCGCGGCTTCGATCTCCTTTTCGATCGCAAAATCGATGATCTCCTGAAGATTCTCGAATTTCATGGCTCCTCCCCTTTCAAAAAGAAGACTGAATCTCAAGGCTTCCGATGACGTCCGTAATTTTGCTCAAGTTTTTTTCAATCAGATAGGCTTCGATTCCCTCGACGATATCGACAGCCGCTCGGGGGTTGACGAAGTTTGCGGTCCCCACCTGTATCGCTCGGGCTCCGACAATCAGAAACTCGAGGGCGTCCCTGGCGCTCATGATGCCGCCGATTCCGACGACGGGAATCTCTACAGAATTGACCGCCTGCCAGACCATCCGCAGAGCGATCGGCTTTATGGCCGGACCCGAAAGGCCTCCGGTGACATTGGCAAGAACCGGCCGGCGGGTATTGATATCGACGGCCATCCCGGTAATCGTGTTGATCAGGGACAATGCATCGGCCCCCCCCTCTTCGGCGCTTCGGGCGATCACCGTGATATCGGAAACGTTGGGGCTGAGCTTGATCATCAACGGGTACTTCGTCCGCTTTCTCACCGTCTTTACCAGCAGATGGACGATCTTGGGATCCTGTCCGAAAAGACATCCGCCGGCCTTTACGTTAGGGCATGAGATGTTGACTTCGATCCCGGCGATCCCTTCAATCTCATCGACCCGCTTTGCGAGTTCCGCATACTCCTCGATGGTTTTCCCGTATATGTTTACGAAAATCGGAGTCGACAGGGTCTTCAGAAAAGGCAGTTTCTCCCTTACAAACGCCTCGATGCCGACATTTTCCAGACCGATCGCATTGAGCATGCCGCAGGGAGTCTCGACGATTCTCGGAGGCGGATTTCCCCTGGACGGCTCAAGCGAGAGCCCTTTGGCGACGATGCCGCCGATTCGATTCAAATCGAGGTAGGGGGCAAACTCTTTCCCATACCCGAAGGTTCCGGAGCAGGTCATCACCGGGTTCTTCAGGCGCAAACCTCCGATATCGACCTGCAGGTTCGGACTGTCCGAAGGGTTTTCTTTTGCTGGTGTCTTTTTTGTCACAGATTTTTTTGGAGCCTCCTCGCGATGTCAAAGGCAGAACCCGGTTTGAGTTTTCAGGCTTCAGCGGCAAAGCCTTCAAAAGCCCGATACTGATTTTTACATCGATTTGAAAAAAATCACAATCCATGAGATAAACGCGTTGCGCGTTACGCGTCGCGGGTTGCGGGTTATCCCGCCGAGGCGGGATTGCGGATTACGGGTCATCCGTCTTCTGACATCTGATACCCGTCACCTTCTATGAAAATGACGAGTCTCGTTCTCGATAAATGCCGCAAGCGGCACAGCCAGGACTGCACAGACAATGAGGATCGACTGATGAAAAAAATACTCGGGATCGTCGGCTCTCCCCGGAAATCGGGAAATTGTGAGATCATGATCAAGGAAATCAGCCGACAAATCGTCATCCCGCACGAACTCGATCTCCTTCGCCTCTCCGATTTCAACATCGAGCCGTGCCGCGGATGCTATCAATGCCTCTTTCAGGAAGAGGGCTGTCACCAGAAAGACGACTTTTATTTCGTTTTGAACTCCATCCTGAATGCCGATGCACTCGTATTGGCCGCCCCGACCTACTTTCTGGGTCCCAACGCCTGTCTCAAACAGTTCATCGACCGGGGGCTTGCCTTTTATGCACATACCGAAAGACTGTGGGCCAAACCGGCTGTCGGTGTCTGTGTTGCCGGTATCGAGGGCAAGGAGGGCTACTCCCGGCTGGGAATCGAAAGTTTTCTGAAAATGATCCTCGCCGATATCAAGATGACGGCTGTCGTTTACGGGGCGCTTCTCGGCGAGATTTTTATCGATGAGAAAAACAAGAAGATCGCAGAAAAACTGGCTTTATCCTTACTGTCAGACAAGCCCCTGAATAGACAACCCGCTTGTCCGAACTGCGGAGGCGATACCTTCCGGTTTATCGATCATGCGACCGTGCGCTGCATGCTGTGCAGCAATACCGGCATTTTCTCCATGAAAGAGGGCCGGCCCGTGTTCGAAATCAAAAGGAGCGCCCATGAGCTGTTTCTGACGAAAGAAGACGTTTTCGAGCACCGGGACTGGCTCAAAGGGATGAAAAACCGCTTCATCGAGCAGAAGGAAACCCTGCGGCGAATCACCGGAGAATATCGCAGGGATGGGAAGTGGTTCCGGAAGTCAGAAGTCTGAAGCCGGAAAGGACAAGAAGCCAAGAAAGATGAGAAGTTGAGAGCGCAGAGGGCAGAGGGCGAAGAGAAAGAAGAAAAGAGGAAGAAATCACAAATTCCAAGCATCAAATTTCAAACAATCGTGCAAAATAGTTAAATGAAAAAATATTCAACCAAAACCAAAGCAAACGAACAGCCGCTATTTAAACTCATCCTCTTTTGATTATTGGATTTTTGAATATTGAATATTGTTTGAAATTTGATGCTTGTGTACTTGGAATTTGCTTCGATTTATACCCCTGCATCCCTGATCTTATCAGCGATCGTATCGAAGGCCTTCGTTACCGGCGAATCCGGATGGACGGCCCGATAGGATTTGCCGGCATCGCCGCAGCTTACGACCTTCGGATCGAACGGGATTTTTCCGAGAAACGGAATACCGAATGCATGCGCCGTTTTTTCTCCTCCCCCGGAGCCGAAAAGATCGGCGGTCTCTCCGCAGTGCGGGCAGACGAAGCCGCTCATATTTTCAACGATCCCGAAAATTTCCAAACAGACGGTCTTGCAGAAATTGATCGACTTCCTCACATCGGCCAGAGAAATCTCCTGCGGGGTCGTAACGATGATGGCCTTGGCATCGGAAATGGTTTGAGCGACGGTCAGCGGCTCATCTCCGGTCCCCGGTGGAGAGTCGATGATGAGGTAGTCGAGATTTCCCCATTCCACATCGGAAACGAACTGGCGGATGACATTGTGTTTCATCGGCCCACGCCAGATGATCGCATCGTCTTTGTTGGGGATGAGCGCTTCGAGCGACACCGCAGCGAGATTTTCCGAATACTGCATGGGGATCAGTTTCCGGTTTTCGTTGAGGTCCAGCATTCCATTCAATCCGAGCATCCTCGGTACATCCGGCCCGTGAATGTCCACATCCATCAGACCAACCTTAAATCCCTTATCGGCAAGCGCAATCGCGATATTGACCGAAACGCTGGTCTTTCCAACTCCCCCCTTTCCGCTCATCACCAGGAATTTATTTTTGATTTTTTCAAGAGATCCCTTCACGGAGGCATCCAGATGGTCCTGGGAATTTTTTCGGTTTGCCGTACCACAGCTTGCTCCCTGTGGTTTCTCCATCTTGAACATTTCTTTCATCTTCTTCCGGTTCCTTTCCTCGAAATATCGAAGCAATAATCGAAGTTGCACCTCATTTTCAACGTCCGGCCGAAAATTAGCATGCGAGGAGGGATTGTCAAGCGCAGAAAATACTCTCTCTGCTCTTTGGACTCCGCTCTGTGCCGCTAAAGCTCACCGCCTACTTCGCCGGGTCGATTTTGATTATTTCAGGCAGGATGCTGTCTTCCGTAAATTCAAGGATGGCAACCGTGATCGGATAATCGAAGCGCCTGCGGCCGGCACCGCCGGGGTTCAGATAGAGGACGCCGTTTTCAGACCGGAGGGACGGCTTGTGGCTGTGGCCCGAGATCACAACGGAGATGCCGGCTGCCTCCGGTACCAGATCGAGATCGTAAAAGTTATGGAGAATGTATAACCATCGGTTGCCGATTTGAACCATTTCGGTTTCAGGCAAATCTCCGGTCCATTCTCCCCGGTCCGTGTTCCCGCGGACCGCGGCGACCGGGGCCAAGGCTCTCAACGATTCGAGCACCTTCGCGTCTCCGATATCTCCCGCGTGAACGATAAGATCGGTCCCCTCCAGTGCATCGACCGCTTCAGGGCGCAGGAGGCCGTGTGTGTCTGAAAGCACCCCGATCCGAAGGCCCTCTTTGTCTTCAATTTTCATCGAGAACTCACTCAGCCCATCCTTTTCTTCAGCACCCACTTCAGAAACTGTGCATCGACTTCCCATGCGGATCTGCCGTACCCACCGGCCGAAACATATGCCCGAGGGATCTCCCTTTCCTGCAGGAACCGATAGACCAGCAGGTCTCTTTCCTTCATCTGGGCAAGCGTGAGTCGAAGCGCCATGGCCGAAGGCAGCTCATCTTTTTCGTAAGGATCGGCACCTGAAACAACCAGGGCAAAATCCGGCAAGCCCGATTCCTCCAAAATTTTCAAACCCTCTTCGAGCCTTTTCGAGTAGAGATTCTCCTCTCCCCTTCCGATGCCGATATCGACATCACTCGGGATAAAAGAAGGATTTAAGTTCCCGCTTCGGTCATATTTCGGACCGTCCAGCGGCCATCCCTGCGCCATATGGATGCTCAAAGTCTTGATCGTCCCGTCTCCTTGGGTGATCGCGGCGGTTCCATCGCCTTTGTGCGCATCGAGATCGATGATCCAGGTGGATTCGATTTTGTTTTCCGCCTGCAGTTTTCGAACGGCGATCACAAGGTCGTTCAACATGCAGAACCCGTTTCCGAAATCCCTCTGTGCATGGTGCATTCCTCCGCCGAAAAAAAAGCAGAATCCATTTTCCAGAGCCGTCCGGCAGCATTGGATGGTACCGCCGACCTTCATCAGGATCCGGTCGAATAGCCGGACAAGCGGAAGAGAAGCATTTTTTGGATTGTAACGGTAGTATTCCCCTTTCTCATCGATGAGCTCAAATGTTCTGACGATCTCCCCCTCGAGAGCTTCGGAAAAAAGCTTATCCACATAGGCTTTCGAATGAGCCCTCAGGAGGTCTTCCCTTGCTGCGCTCTCACTGAGGGTATCGATATGCCATCGAGATCTCATGCTTCCCAGCATCGGATCCTTCATCAATGCATCGAAAGTCATTGATTGCCGGCTGTGATCGACCGGAATCTCGATGCCGAATTCGATTAAACCAAATCTCTTTCCGGGGTCGTATAGAATCATGTTGTTCCTTCTTTCTCCTGCTCCAGTCTTGACCCAAAGCGATACCGGTGGATTCTCTGCGAGACGCAGGCGCTCCATCAAGACCTCCACAGATAAGAACGGCCGCGGGTCTGATGTTTCTGTCCTGCATGAGAACCCTTTTTACAACAGGATGCGGATTGCCGGCAAGGGTCAGCTTGCAAATTCAAAGGGTTTTGAGTAGACTGCGTGAACTGAATTGCGGGTTGCGGGTTGGATGACGCAAACTTCCGAGGGTCATATGAAATCATGAAGCACGACGGGGGCAAAAACGTCGGCTACTTTAAAAGCGTGATGATCGCCTATCTGATTTTGGCGCTCCATCTCCTGCTTGTTGCCGGAATCGGCCTGCTGGTCATATTTTTCCGTGGTGTCGTCCACTATATGTTCTGGATATTTCTCGGAGGGAGCCTGATCCTTCTTTCCGGTTCCGTTTATTTCTACAGGAAACTTAGAATGCAGGGGAAAACGCTGAAGGAGACATTGAAATCCCCCATGTTTGACGGCCGGCCGGTGGAAGTGAGCTTTTTAGGTGGGGTTGCCTCTGTAAAGATCGGTGGATCGGCCGGTGAACCGAAACCGGTCGATCACTCGGCCAAGGGGCTCCTCCGGCTGGAAGGTCCTGAAACCACCCGAATCCGGGATCTCTCCGAGCTGGCTCGCCTCCTTGAGAGTGATCTGATTACCCGTGAAGAATACGATCAGGAGAAATCGAGAATCCTGCATGGAACTGGAACGTCCGACATCGAATCCCTCCACCGAATGGAGAACGAACCCGGTGGTCCTTCAATAGTTCCGTAAGCCGTAGCGCGCAGCCGTACCTCATGCGCCCGGCTTGAGGATCACCTTCATCAGCCCTTTTTCCTTCCTGTAGAGCCTTTCGAACCATTGTGCTCCTTCGGATAGAGGCGCCACTGCGCTTAGAATGACTCGGGTGTCGATCACCCCTCTGCCCAGGAGGTCCAATACCGCCTCGAATTCACCTCGGATCGAACAGCTTCCCTGAAGCTTCAGCTCTCGTGTGACCACCCATTGAAGCGGGAAGTCGATGCGCGGGGCTGTATTTCCGACCAAAGTCACCGTCCCGCCTTTTCGTACGCTCTCGATTGCGCAATTGACCGCATCCCCGACTCCCACAACCTCGAAAGCAATGTCCGCTCCACGGTCTTTTGTCAGCTCGAAAACCCGGGCAGGTACATTCGTCTCCTTCGGATTGAGCCCCGAGTCGGCACCGACTTTTAACGCGAAATCGAGCTTTTCCGGTTCGATATCCACCGCGATGATCTTTCCGCAGCCGGCAACCTTCAACAGTTGGAAGATCGGAAGAGCACACG
>QZKK01000210.1 GCA_003599475.1 Desulfobacteraceae bacterium | reverse complement strand
ACTTAGTGCCGAGCAAGCAATTATATCTACCCAGTGCCTGATAATACGTCACAATAATTGCGCGTCGAAGCACTTAGCCCGCACCGGTTGCGTGCGGGCAGAAACAAAAGCTCCGGAATTCCCCAGATTACATCCCTTTCTCTTGAAATATTTCCAACTTGCAAATGAGAAAAACTGGGTATGGCCCTATGCTCCAATAGGGGAAATTTCCTACCCAAATATCCGGCTTCTCCTGATGGACATGGAAGTCTTCATCCGATATTCTGCATCCGAATTTACCCTGATCGTCCGTTTGCTCGTTTCAATCAGCCATCGGTCAACACCTGAAAAATCAAGAAGGCGCCGTATGCGCATCCACCGGAAGGAGGAGATTTGCAGACCTTTCCGAAGATAGTACAGCCAACGGCTCCATCCATCCAATCATCACCGGGAAAACCTCGTATTCTCTTTGTGACTCCGGCAGTCTCTTATCTGCCGACGGGGATGGGCTCGGTCTCCGATTATCTCAGTGCAAAAGCCGGATCCGTCGCCGACATCTCGGCAACCCTTTTAAGGGCGCTATTTGAACAGGGGGCCGACATCCATGTGGCGATGCCAAACTACCGCAAGATCTTCAACCGCAAAATCCCCCTGCTTGTCCGGAGAGCTCAACGGATTCTTCCGAGTGAACTTCCGGAGGAGCGAATTCACCTTGCCGCAGACAGGGACTTCTATTACCTGGATCACATCCCTAACGGCAATGAATACGATGCGGTCCGGATCTCGTTGAACTTTCAACGGGAGGTCATGAACGATATCATTCCCCGCGTTCTTCCCGATCTGATCCACTGTCAGGACTGGATGACGGGTCTGATTCCGGCCTTTGCACGGAAGCTGAACATCCCCTGCCTTTTTACCATGCACAATGCCCAGAGCGCAGCATGCACGCTCTCTCGAATGGAAGATATCGGAATCGATGCAGCTTCGTTCTGGCAGTATCTGTTCTACGAGCAGTTCCCCTACAGCTATGAAACCTCCAGGGACGCAAACCCTGTAGACCTGCTTTCAAGCGGCGTTTTCGCTTCCGACTACTTCAACACGGGAGGCACGAACTTCCTCCATCGGATCATCGGGGGCGAGATCGGAGGATTGGACAAGAATCTCCAGCACGAGCTTGCCGTAAAAATGGGGGAAGGCAAAGCCGTAAGCATTTCCAATGCGCCGGATCCCTCGTTCAATCCGACCACGGACAAAGGGCTGCTGCGACGATACCATGCAAAAAACCACCATGCCGCCAAGCAATACAACAAGCTGTATATTCAGGAGCTCTTGGGGCTTTCGATGGATTCGAGCGCCCCGGTTCTTTTCTGGCCGTCGGGACTCGATTCGGCGGCAAAGGGAGGAGCATTGCTTTCAGAAATCCTTTCGGACGTCCTTTTCGAATACAGCAACTGCAATCTGCAGGTTGTCATTGCAGGGGACGCCCTGGAAAACGGCTTTGCGGAAAGCGTCGAATCTCATCGACTGAATTTCGCCGCCTGCGGGTATGAAGAACGACTCGTGCGCTTGGCCTATGCGGCCTCCGATTTCGTACTGATACCGGAGCTTTTCGAGCCGAGCGACCTGTCCCAGATGATCGGTCCGATTTACGGATCGATTCCGATCGCACATGAGGCAGACGGGCTGCACAAGGACATCGAACCGCTGAACATCGGAGGGGATCGGGGGAACGCCTTTCTGTTTAAAAACTGCGATGCTGCGGGACTGATGTGGGCCGTCCGGGAGGCTCTGCGGTTCTACGCTCTTCCACAAGCCGAAAAAAGCCGTCAGATCGAGCGGATCATGATCGAAAGCGCGTCTGACTTCAGTCATTCGATCATGGTTTGCCGGTATATCGAGCTGTATGAAAAAGTGTTGAACAGGGCGATTGTTCCTATCTGAGTCGGCCTTTGCAGGCACGGAGATAAACAGGATGTCCGGTCCGCATGAGAATAGAAGATCCCCCCGTCATCAAGCCAGCGCTCCGATGATATTCAGGCCGCTCGATTCCAGTCAATTCCATCGCGCCGTTGAATTGAACAGCAGCGAGGAAGGGATCTGCTTCAGGAGTTCCGTTGTGCTTGTCCCCGGAACCATCATTCAAATCCGCCGGGGCGAAAATAAGGAAGCCGGGGGATTGCGCCCCCCGGTCGCGGGGATTGAAAAATCCAGGCTGGCAACCGCCGTCTGGTGCGACGAAATGGAAGTTGAGGGCTATTCCCATACTTGCGGCGTCAGGTATTTTGAATTCGATGTCATCTCGTGAACCCTCTATTCGTGCAGCACGATCCCCGGAGGCAGGCTCTCTCCGAAGATGTCGTTTTCTTCCCGAGCCAGAATCGGCTTCACTTCCAGAAGCGGGCTTTTATAGGGAGCGAAGCCTTCAAAAGCATCCATCCACTGAATCAACCGCTGCAACATCGGCAGATCCAGGTCCCGTTTTCGATCTCCTGTCAGACGCGCCATCCGGCTCATCGCCTGCGCGACCGGCTTGGGATTTCGCCATGTCTTCGATAAAATCGCATCGATCCATCCGGCGGCGGTTTCCGGGGGTACGGTCCTTTCGATGGGCCCGTAGAACGGCTCTCGGGCACCGATTCGAGACAGCGCCCACCAGTACTGGGGCCCCCCCTTCCTTGGGCTGAGCGAATCCAGGAGGATTCTCCCCCATCCGGCCTTTTCATGTGCCGGCAGCCTTTCAAGGCTTGCCAGAAGCATCCAAAGCTCCATATGTTCCTGGGGAGCGAGTCTCTTTTTGTCCGATTTTTTGGGTTTGAGCAGAGGGGAAAGATCCTGAAGGATCTGGCGCTGCTGTTTCGCGTCCAGGCCGCCGGACACTCGGCGCCACAGGACCCACCATTCGCTCCGGACTTGCGGATCCCGTTGGTGAAGCGGGCCCGCATGATAGATTTTCCACAGGCGCTCCACCCGATGCGGGTCGAGGATTTCACCGAATCCAGGCCTCAGGCAAAATCCGGCCAGGTTGAGCCATCGGCTCTCATGCTGCGCGCTCCGCTGACGTTCGGAAGCGAGATCGAGCAGCCGATCGGCCAAACGCCGGAGAAAGCCGAGCGGCCACCGATCCTTGGAGCTCTTGACCGCATCCGTGATCGTGTTGACAAGCCGTTCGGGAGGTGCGCCGCCTCCCGGTGAGGCAAAGACTTCGTTTATCTTCTCGACAGCCGTCTGGACGATACTTTCCTCGAATACCTCCCGGTCCGATACGGGGGAGCGGGAGGTCTCCCGGAGCTGAAACTGCAGCCGCCATCGGTGCTCGGTCTGGCTGGACCGGCACCAGAGCGCCAGCGTGCCCAGTTCCGTATAGTGCGCCTCGACGGATACCGGCAGCGCGGCCTTTTTCCCTTTCCGGCCAAACTGTATCACCGTACGGATCGGGGGAAGCGGGGTTACCGAATCATCCACCCCGACGACGTCACCGATTCGATCCCCCATTCGAAAGCTCGAACTGTACAGGTCGAAGCTGACCGGCTGATTGGCCATGACCTGGAATTGCTTGTCATCGAGTGCGATGCGCTCCCCCTCCTGCATCCCCCGTTCCACTACGCAGACGGCACTCGGCGCCGCAGCGCCCTCGGTTCCGGGTTTTCCCACCCCAAGATAGTAGGCACGAGGGCTTCCGCCTCCCACCCGAACCCCCTCTCCGGTTCTGACCCGTCCATAGTATCCGGCTCCCAGAGCGACGGCAAGATCGAGATCGGAATTGACAAGCACGCGCGGCAGCGATTCATCGGTTTCACGGAACCGGAGACGGATGACCTGCCGGATCCGCTCCTGGATTGCGGACGGCTTCAGTGCTCCGCCGTTGAACAGGATGAGGTCCGGAAGCACGCTTTCCCTTCCGAGCATCTCGGCGACATCCGCCCGGTGGCGATCCAGGAAGCGAATCAAATGCCGTGTGACGGCAGGATCCTGAGCGTAGGGCAGCCCGAACTCGGTGATTCCCCGCCGCGGCGGTTCGGTCATCAGCGCATCCGGTTCGACCAGCGGGAAAAAACCGTCGACCACGATCGATTCCGTTTCCTCGACGGTCAGAAAGGTCGAGGCCGTATCTGCGATCACCCGGCGGCTTTCTCCGACCAGCGTAATGCGTTCCGAGCCGGATGCACCGCTCAAGATTTTCTCCTTGGCGTTTCGGCACTGATGACAGAGGCTTTGCCAAAGAGATGCGCTCAAGGGTCCCTTCCGGTCTTTTCGGAGGCGCGCTTCCAGATTTTTGGCCAGAGCGAGGTCCATGTTGTCACCGCCGAGAATCAGGTGATCACCTACGGCAATTCGGTCGAAAACAAGACCTTCCCCCTTTTCTCGAAGCGTAATGAGGGTGAAATCGGTTGTCCCGCCGCCGACGTCGCATACCAGAATCAGCTCGCCGGGATGAATCGATCGGTCCCAGGTTTGTTCGTTCTCCGAGAGCCAGCTATAGAATGCGGCAAGCGGCTCCTCCAGGAGGGTCACTTGTTCGATCCCCGCCTGGCGGGCGGCTTCCACGGTCAAATCGCGAGCCACCTCGTCGAATGAGGCCGGAACGGTCAAAATGACCGTTTGGTTTTCCAGATGGAATTCTTCGTCGTCGCCATGAAGATGGTTCCATGCCGTCCGGATATGGTTTAAGTAGGCGGCAGAGGCGGATACGGGGGATACCTTTTCGACCTGGTCATCCGAGGCCCAAGGCAGGATCCGATCCCTTCGATTCACCCGTTCATGGCACAGCCAGCTTTTTGCCGAAGAGACCATCCGTTTCGGTACCCGGACCCCCTGGTCCCTGGCAAACGCACCGGCAATGGCGCGGTCGCCGGAAGACCAGGGGAGCGAAAGCGCCTCCTCCTTGAGCTCGTGCTCGCCTCGGATATAGAGAAAGGAGGGCAGGATGGTCATCTCCGAGACCTCTCCCGGAGCGGTAAGCTGGGGGACTTTGAAAAGGTTTGCCCTGCCGCGCCCCGCCGCGTCGCGGGTGCGATCGATATAGGAGACGGCCGAATTGGTCGTACCCAGATCGATTCCGATGATATAGTGCGGATCACCGGCCATTCTGCTCTCTCACATTGAACTCGAGTTTGAATTTCCTGCCGTCCAGTCTCGATGCGCACCAGAGTTCGAGGGTGCCGATTTCCGTCACTCTAACCTCAAGCGACACGGGAAGGACCGTACCCGGTTCTCCTTCAAGCTTGGTTTCCAGAGTGGTGATCTCCTCGATTTCGCCCTCCCAATCCTCCACCACCACGCCTGTCGCGTCCTGCCTCCGGGTGGTCGATCCCAGAAAATCGAATTTGACGGGCTCTCCGACCACCAATCCGAACTCCCTGGCCCCGATTTCGGTTGCCGAACCCTCCTCCATGCCGAAGGGGGCCACGCAAAGCGCTTTCACCGGTGCGGGCATCCCTGGAACAGCCGGAAGAGCCGCCTCGATGCCGATGTAGTAGGTTCTGGCCAGCCCCCCGCGAATCCGGATGCCTTTCCCTCTCCTGGCCAACCCATAGTAGGCCGCGCCCCTTGCCACCGCCCGGTCGTAGTCGGCGCTTTCCAATTCCGCAATCGGGGAGCGAGAGTCGCCGTGAAACCAGGAAGCCAGGATCTCGAGCACACGCATTCTCAAAGGGGCGGCCTTCATCACGCCGCCGTTGAAAAGAATCTTTGTCGGACGTGCAAGCGTTGCGGGTCCGGACGCATCGGGCTTCTGGTGAAGGAATTTTGCCAGGTGATGGGTGATGGCCGGATCCGAGGCATAGGCGAGTCCGATCTCCCGCATTCCGGTTCGCAGGGTTTCACGGGGCCGGGCGGTCGGTTCGCTTTTCGGAAAGAATCCATCGGTCAGGATGTTTTCGACTTCAGACCGGGTCAGCTCCGTCTTGACGGTTCCCCCGATCAGGCTGCTGCTCCGGCCGAGAACGGCAACCGGATAGGCGTCGATTCCGTCCGCAAGCAGCTTCTCCTTTGCCGTTCGGCAGGCGTGGGTCAATCCCCGGACCTGATGCGGATTCAACCTTTTACCCTCCGAAGCCATCCGGTTTGCCACCGCATAGGCCAGCGTCAGATCCATGTTGTCGCCCCCGATCAGGAGGTGTTCGCCGACTGCGATCCGCTCGAGAACAAGCTCCCCCCTTTCTTCCGAAACTGCGATCAGGCTGAAGTCGGATGTGCCGCCGCCGATATCCACCACCAGAATCAGATCCCCCACCTCGACCCGAGTTCTCCATTTTTCCTGCAGGACATCGATCCAGGCGTAGAAGGCCGCCTGAGGCTCCTCGATGAGGATCACCTGGTCAAGCCCCGCCTTTTGTGCCGCTTCGACGGTCAAGTTCCTGGCCACCGCGTCGAATGAAGCGGGAACAGTCAGATAGATCTCCTGGTGTTCGAGCCTCATGGAATCGTTTTCTTCGGCAAACACATGGTTCCATGCGTTTTTGATGTGTTCCAGTACGGCCGCGGACGCTTCTACGGGGGAAAGCTTCGGACGGTCCTCCGGTCCATCCCAGGGAAGGATGGGTTTTTTCCGGTCGACTCCCGTGTGGCAGAGCCATGATTTGGCGGACCCGATGATCCGGTGGACGATTTCGGCTCCACGGTCCCTGGCGAATTCGCCCACCGCAAGGTCCGGATTCGGATTCCACGGCAAGGCAAGCCCCCCTTCAGGAACATCATGGGGACCTGGAATGAGTACGAAAGAAGGCAGGATTTCCCGATCGCCGACAACCCCGGGTCCGATCAACTGGGGGATTTTGAAAAGCCGGATGCGGGACGGTTCGTCCGCAGAGGCATTCGATTCGGTAAAGGCGACGACGCTGTTGGTCGTCCCAAGATCGATTCCAACGATAAAGGCCGGTTCGGGCATGATTGAACCTCATGTAACTACATTTAAAATTCGAAATTCGAAATCCGAAATCCGAAACAAATTAAAACAAATTCAAAATCAAAAATCTGAAATAAAAATCTGAAATTATGTGATTTCCACTTCCGCCGGGCAGATGATGTCCGAGTTGACCGTGCCGGAAAGCGCAGGAAGTTCGATCCGGCCGGCTCTCCATCCGTGGTGCTGAAGCGTGCCTTTGAAAGGCGGTTGGCCGGATACGTTACCGGTCAGCTTGATGGCGTCGGCGTCGAATCCCGATGGTACCGTGATTTCTTCTCCTTCTTTTTTCTCGATTACCGGTTGAAGATCCAGGTACTTGTTGAGACTTTTTTTGCAGTTCTCCTGAATGCTTCGTACGGCCGCACCGATCTGGGCATCGTCATAGTCCTGAAGATTTTCCTCCAGAAAGTCGATGAGGCGTCCCTCCCGTTGCAGCAGGGACATCACCAGCAGCGACCGGCGCCGGTCGGAGTCTTCAACAGCCGCCTTCCTCTCCCGTCCTGTCTCCTTCCTGGACGGTTCCTTTGCGGCGATTCTCTTCCCCGCGGTGCCTCTGGCGACGAGTCCTCTAATGGACAATCGATAGCTGATCCACAGGAATAAACCGGCGACAAAGATGCTCGCCCCCAACACCTGCCAGAACGTAACTTCGAAATTCCGCATCATCAGTTCGATCATCACAGGATTGCTGCCCCGAAGTCCGGTTTGAATCGTTCCCAAGGCCCGGTTCAGATAGAACGCCAGCCATGCTCCGAGGATCAGGAACCAAAGAAACGACAGCAAGAGACAGCGATTCGAAACTTTGCGTATGATGTCCATGTGTGAATGACCCTTCCCGTTTTTCGTAATCGTCCAGCCGTTGAGAACACGTCGGCAACTCCACCCCTCTTACCGGCCGATCGGGCTTCAGTTTACATGGATTTCTCAATCCTGTAAATCGTTTGACTTCTCTCAAATACGGCGGCCCTCACATGGATTCTCATGGCAGCTTGCCGACCCAATCAAAATCTGCAATCTAAAATCTAAAATGGTCGCAGGGATTGGAGAAAGGTTAAAAACCGCCCGACTTCTCCGGGCGTCTCCAGCGCATACCGCGCCCAGGTGGGCCGGGAATCGGAGCGAACAAGGACTCCGATCCCGCGGTTGGAAATATCCCTGAAAGCATCTTCATCGGTGGTGTCGTCGCCGATATAAAACGGAAGAGCATCCGGGCGGTCCAGATCCATTTTCTCAAGGATCCAGATCAGCGCGCGCCCCTTGTCCCAGTCCGTATCCGGCTTCAGCTCGAAAATAGCCTTTCCGGTCGATTTTCGGAGTTCGGAATGCATCGATACGACTTCGTTGACAACCCTTTCGACCGCCTGTACATCCTCATCTGCGACCTGCCGGTAGTGGACCGCGATGGCAAAAAGTTTGCGATCCACCCGGGCACCCGAAATCGGGCGCAATCGTTCGTTCAATTGCCGTTCCGCACCATCCAGGGCCGGCAGGAAATCGAGCCCCTGCCGGTACGAGAAATCCGGGCCATGGATATCGAATCCGTGGCTTCCGGCATACACGATGGCGTCGAGCCCGACCCGTGCGCGGACATCCTGCAGGTCTCTTCCGCTGATAATGCCGACGGGTAAGGATCTGGAAAGCTTTGCGAGCCTCTGGCGCATCTTGCCCGAAAGAACGGCTTTTCCGGGGCGGTCCACAATCGGTGTGAGCGTTCCGTCGTAGTCCAGAAAAACGGCGATGCGCCTGTTTTCCGCACACGCCTCGATCTCTCTCCGGCATTTCAGGGCGGAGGGAAGAGAGCAAGCCTCAGACGGCGATCCTTCGGTAATCTTTCGGGACACAAACCCCCTCCTGTCGATTGGATGATGGATGATGACGGATCATGATCGTTTCAAGTAAGCCCATATCTTGCATTCAATGAGAATACATCAAATGATGTATTTGCTTTCCGGTGCACGGTAAAAAGAAAATTTTGACGGAATGACGGCTGCTTTATACTGTCTTTACCTTATTTCAATTTCCCCTCAAATGGGTAATTTTCAATTATAACCGACGGTTTTCATGTCAACTGTACGTTTTCAATGAGAAAAAAGATGCTTCCTCCATCCAAAAATCGTCTGGTCATCGTTTCAAACCGCCTGCCGGTGGTATTCGAAGAAGACGAAAATGGAAGACTTCAATTGCGACCCGGTTCAGGAGGACTGGTAACCGCCCTGGCCCCCGTTCTGAGGAACCGGGGAGGATTGTGGATCGGCTGGCCTGGAACCGCTGACACCGACGGGGTCCAGGTGGAAAAGCTCCTCGAGGAGTCCACAAAGAATGTCGGATACAACTTCAAACCCGTTGTGCTCTCTAAAGAGGAGGTCGAAGGTTTCTACTACGGGTTCGCCAACGAGATCCTGTGGCCCCTTTTTCACGACCTGCAGACACGCTGCAATTTCGATCCGACCTACTGGAAAGCCTACCGGAACGTGAATCGGAAGTTTGCAGAGGTGATCATCGAAAATATCAAGGATGAGGATCACATCTGGATCCATGACTATCATCTGATGACCGTTGCCCATGAGCTTCGGGAAATGGGGATTTCTGCAAGAATCGGATACTTCCTGCATATCCCTTTCCCCCCGATGGATCTGTTCATCAACCTCCCCTGGCGCTTTCAAATCCTTCATGCCCTGCTCTCATACGATCTGGTGGGATTCCAGACCCAGAGGGACAGACGAAACTTCGTGCAGTGTGTCGAAAACATGCTCGAGGATGTGCGGATCCAAGGTGAAGGGCAGGTGCTCACGGCCCAAGTCGATCATCGGGAAGTCCGAATCGGGAATTTTCCGGTAAGCATCGATTACAATGAATTTTTCCAGAAGGCCGCCACCCGGGAAGTGGAGGAACTGGCTTTCAAAATCCGCAAAGAACTGACGGCGAATCACATCGTGCTCGGGATCGATCGGCTCGATTATACGAAGGGGATTCCGGAACGGCTGACGGCGTTCCGAAACCTGCTGGAAAGATATCCTGAAATCCGGAAAAAAGTAAGTCTTATCCAGATTGTGGTACCGAGCCGGGTGAACATCCCGAAGTATCATGACCTGAAGTCCGTAATCGAGGGGCTTGTCGGAGAAATTAACGGCAGATTCACCCAGCCCGGCTGGGTTCCGATTCACTATATCTTCAGAAGCATCGACCGCACCGAGCTGATCGCCTACTACCGGGCTGCGCAAATCGCGCTGATTACGCCCCTCAAAGACGGGATGAATCTGGTGGCCAAGGAGTATAGTGCCTGCAACGTGGACGAATCCGGCGTGCTGATCCTGAGTGAGTTCGCCGGAGCCGCGGCCCAACTGAAGGACGGAGCGCTTCTGGTCAATCCCTATGATGTGGAGGGGGTGGCCGACACCTTGTTTGCGGCCATGCATATGGATATCGATCGGAGGCGGGAAAAAGTAAAAATTTTACGGGAAGCCGTCCGCAGCAGTGACATCTATTCATGGGTGGACTCTTTTCTAGAGGCGGCCTTTGCGCACGACCTTGAGGATTTTCCTCCCCTTGCAGAGTATATCCCGACAGACCGGTTTGTCGAACTGGGTTCATGAGAATCCGCATGAGGGAAGGCCGCACGATCCCACCCCAACCCTCCCCGAGTTTTCTGCCGGATCAAACTTGCCGCTTCAATGGCGGCTGAAGAAGGCCGGAAGAATACATAGAATCATGTATTTCATTTATCCAAACGGCTGATTAGAGTATTCGCGGATATGCAACTTTATCCACCCGCACCGACACGGAAGCACTTTTATTGTAGAGTTCCCCCATATCACTCAAACCAAAGACCAGGAGGCATTCCGATGAATTCAAGATTGTATGAGCTTTTGGGCAATGAGGCAGACGATCTGCTCAACCACAAATGCAAAACCATCCCGAAGGAAGAGCTTCACCTTCCGGGACCCGATTTCGTGGACCGGGTCGTTTCGGCTTCCGACCGGCCGGTCCGCGTGCTTCGAAACCTGCAGTCTCTGTTCAACTTCGGCAGGCTGGCAGGCAGAGGATATCTTTCGATTCTTCCGGTCGATCAGGGCGTCGAGCATACGGCAGGCGCCTCCTTTGCGCCAAACCCCATCTACTTCGACCCGGAAAATATCGTAAAGCTCGCCCTGGAAGCCGGATGCAATGCCGTGGCTTCCACGCTGGGAGTGCTTGGGATCGTGGCCAGAAAATACGCGCACAAGATCCCGTTCATCCTGAAGTTCAATCACAATGAGCTGCTCACCTACCCGAACAAATACGATCAGATTCCCTTTGCCGGCATCGACCAGGCCTTCGACATGGGGGCCGTTGCGGTGGGAGCAACCATCTATTTCGGCGCTCCGGAAAGCAACCGGCAGATCCAGGAAGTTTCAGAAGCCTTTGCCCATGCCCATCAACTCGGGATGGCGACCATCCTGTGGGCATATCTGAGAAATTCCGCCTTCAAGGTGGAAGGAAAAGACTACCATGTCGCGGCCGATCTCACCGGACAGGCGAACTACCTCGCGGCAACGATCGAAGCCGACATCGTCAAGCAGAAGCAGGCGGAAAACAACGGCGGCTTCAAGGCGGTGAAATTCGGGAAAACGCATGAAAAGATGTATTCGGCGCTCGTAACCGATCATCCGATCGACCTGGCCCGCTACCAGGTCGCCAACTGCTACATGGGCCGCATCGGCTTGATCAACTCCGGCGGCTCCTCCGGTAAAAACGACCTCGCCCAGGCGGTCCGCACGGCCGTAATCAACAAACGCGGGGGAGGAATGGGACTGATTTCAGGCCGCAAAACCTTTCAGAAGCCGATGAAGGAGGGGGTTGAGCTGTTCAACGCCATACAGGATGTTTACCTGGATAAGGAGATCACGGTCGCGTAAATTTCCAATGTAGAATGTCCAATGTCCAATTTCCAAGGATTGGTTCGTTGATCTGCGTCATCCGTTCGCGGGCGAAGTCGAGCTTCTCCCGTTCGGGCGGGATCTGCGTCTTCTGCCTTCCGGTGTCATATCTTCAGCCGGGTGAGATCGACTTTTTCGAGGTCTGCAACGATGCTGATCACGCATCGATCCGGGTGAAGGTAGTCTCTGGCAGCATGGTGCACTTCTTCTCTTTTGACCGACTCGATATAAGAGGCATACTTGTTGTAGTAGTCTCTACCGAGTCCATAATATTCAACCTGCGCGATGAATCGGGCGAAACTGTCTCGGCCCATCACCCGGATGGGAAAGCGACGGGAGAGATATTTTTTGGCCGTCGAGAGCTCCTGTGCGGTCACGCCGTCCTCACGGATCCTTTTCATCTCATCGAGCACGATCCCAATAACTTCCACTGCCGAAGCATTCCGGGTCTGCACCACCACCCGAAAACTTCCACGGTGCTTATGCGCGTTGAAAATGCTTTCCACCGAATAGGCGAGGCCGGTATCGGACCGGATTTTTTTCATCAGCCGGGAGCTGAATCCGCCGGCTCCCAGGATGTTGTTCATCACCGAAATCGCGTAGTAATCCGGATTTGCACGATCGATTCCGCCGTGGCCCAGCACGATATGGGCCTGGTCGATGGACCGTGCCGCTTCAACCAGACGCGGTCCTTCCAGGATGTCGCTCTCAAAGAGCTCGGGCGGGATATCGGCTGCGCGCCATTCCTCGAGCGGGGCAAGGATGGAGGATAAGTCCTCTCTGCTGCCGATATCGCCTACAACGGCAAGGATTCCGATGTTCGGATGGTAGTGCCTGCGGTAGAACTCGACGATATCGTCACGGGAAATCGTATTCAGCGACTCTTCGAAACCCTCCACCGGATGACCGTAGGGGCTTTTGCCGTAAAGGGCTTTTCGAAAGGCTTTCTCGGCAACCGATGCCGGCTCTTCCGCCGAGGAGCGGATGGTCGCTTGAACTTCGGCGATCTTCCTTCCGATCTCTTTTTCAGGGAAGGTCGGATGCATGAGAATTTCACGAAAGACATCGAGCCCTCTCATCAGATTTCTTTTCAGCGTATGAAATCCGACGACGGCAAAGTCTCTGTCGCAGAAGGATTCCAGCGAGGCACCGGTAAAATCGAGCTCTTCATCGACCTGCAGCCCGGAGTAGGAAACGGTCCCTAGGCGAAGCGCTTCGACGGTAAGATTTGCCAGCCCCTGTTTTCCTTCCGGGTCGCGCCCGGCGCCGCCATCGAGCAGAAAATAGATCGATACCATCGGCAGTGAACGCTCTTCCGAAATCAGGACGACCAGGTCGTTGGCAAGCACCATGCGACGGTAATGGGGCATTGCCGCCGTACGATCGGGCTGCAGTCTCATCGAGACCGGTACGATCCCCTCTTTAGAAGACCCATCCATGACCTCATCCTTTCAATCGAGTGCGAGCTTGTCTTCGTTGTCCTTCGTGGAATCGATGCACCCCCATGGATGAATCCACGAAGATCACGAAGAAACATGAAGCGGAAAGCAGGGTTTTCGTGTCCTTCGTGGATAGACGCTTCATCCGCTCGGTGCGGGGATCAGAACCCCTACCGTTTTGTTTTCAGGAATCAGATACTTGCCTGCAATCCGACAGATATCCTCTGCCGAAACGGAACGGATGCAGCGGATATAGTTGTACATCTCGCGCCAATCGGCCGCCGTTTGGTAGCGTGCCAGCAGGACGGCCTGATGCGCGGTGGAATCCTGAGCGTATACGAAAGCCGCTTCCAGCCTGTTTTTGGCTTTCTGGAGTTCCCTGTCATCGACCGGCCATCGGCGGGTTTTTTCGATTTCTCTTTCGATTTCTCCTTCCAGAACCCCTGTTTCGACACCCTGAAAAGGTTCGGCCCGGATGATGAATAGATCCGGATCCATGGTCAGGAATGAGTTCCGGGACTGGATCTGACGGGCGGTGCGCTCTTCGTGCACCAGGCGCCTGCGCAGCCGCGCACTCCTCCCCCCGCTGAGGACCGCGCTGACGACTTCCAGGATGTAGCTGTCCGGATTCAAGATGTTGGGCGCATGATATGCCATGATGATCAATGGCAGATGAGCGTTTTCGGATTTCACAGTGACCCTTCGCTCACCTTCCTGGGGAGGGTCCGCATAATGGCGATGAATGACTTCATCTCCCCCGGGAATGGGTTCGAACGTATCCCGGATGCTTTCCAGGAGCCGGTCGGCCTGAAAATCACCGACGGCGGATATCAAGGCATTGCCAGGATGATAATAGGTCCGGTACCAGTTTCTGGCGTCGTCCGCAGATAGCCGGGCAATATCGTCGGTCCAACCGCTGATGGGCCAGCGGTAGGGCTGGCACTGGAATGCGGCGGCATTCACTTGCTCTAGAAGGGTCGCGTGCTTATTGTCTTTGATTCGAAGCATCCGCTCTTCCATGACGACCTGCTTTTCGATTTCGAAATCATCGTCTTCGATGATCAAATGCTGCATCCGATCCGCTTCCAGGTTCATGGCCTCCTGAATATGGGCCGAAGCGATCTGTTCCACGTATCCGGCGAAGTCATGCGAGGTAAAGGCATTGAAGGCGGCCCCTTTCCGGTGAATCCGGCGGACGAATTCTTCCGCACTCACGTTTTTTGTCCCCTTGAACATCATGTGCTCGAACAGGTGCGCCAGGCCCGTTTTCCCGAGATGCTCGTTTCTGGCTCCGGCTCGATACCAGATTTGAAAGGTAACGACGGGCGCCTTGTGATTTTCCAGAAGAATCACTTTTAAACCGTTTCCCAGCGTCCATTCCCGAATGGCTTGATCCGGGTTCGAAACAGCGGTTTCAATCACGTTGGTGTCCTCCGATATTGCTTAGAGCTTTTAGATGCCGGCTCGATTGGAAGTCTGAATAGCTCATAAATCCTCGTATAGAAGCTAATCATATATTTCGAACGGTAAATTCCGAATAGAGCAAATCATGTATTTCATTACGGAAACTTCAGAAGGAACGGGGGATTGGAATGGGAAGGTCTCAAAGCGCTGAACGGCCTTTTACTGGATTACCCCCATGGATTCCGCTCGATTTCCAGCCTATCCTAGTTTTATCAGCGACAAGGGAGGCAAAATATGCAGTTTCGAGAAAATGCAGATGTCTTTACCCCGGCCGGAGAAAAAATCGGCCGGCTGGATCGGGTGGTCATCGACCCCGGATCCTTTGAAGTGACCCATATCGTCACCCAGAAAGGGCTTCAGCAGGAGAATCTTTTCAACGTCCGTTTCGTCCCGTTGGTTCGATGAATCCCGGGCCGTAACCCCACTTTAGGCAGAAGAGGGGAAGGGACTGCCCAAGACCTTTCTTTTCGGGGTGTAGCTGCAAGCTTTCAACGCTGAACGTTCCACATTCCAGGTATATCAGCCACGAAGTTTTGCGGCGACCTCGGCGACCCGACGGCCGAGCGCTTTTGCGATTTCGAGATCCTCCTTTGCGGGATTCAATTCGTTTTTTTGACCCGCGACCGTCGTCGCCCCGTAAGGCGTTCCGCCGCGGCCTTCCGTGTGGAGCATGCCTGGAGTCGAATACGGCACCCCGACGATAAGCATCCCCAGGTGGATCAGGGGAATCATCGAGGATAAAAGGGTGGTCTCCTGCCCGCCGTGGGTTGTGGCCGTGGAGGTGAATAGCCCGGCCGGCTTCCCTTCTAGGGCGCCTTCCAGCCAGAGGTGAACCGTGGAATCGATCAGCTTTTTAAGCTGGGCGATCATGTTTCCGTAGCGGGTCGGGGTTCCAAAGAGGATCCCGTCTGCTTCCCGCAGGTCGTCGAGGGTGCAGACCGGAGTATCCTTCTGCTTCTCCCAGACCGGCCGGGCGTATTGGTCGGCCTCGATCCGCTTTTTTTCATCCTCGAATTCTTCGGCGCGCCTCAGCACTGCCTCACAGCCCTTCACCGATTCGATGCCTTCCACCGCCGCCTGCGCCAACTTAAGAACGTGTCCATACTTGGAATAGTATACGACTAAGATTTTCATGAGACCTCTCTTTCGGTAAACGTTCACCGGTTTCCCGCTTGCGGCGGGATTAAAAAGGTTCAAAGGTTATTGATTTCGGTATCGAACCCGTTGGATATAGAATCAATATGCGTGCAGAAGATGCGGCTGTCAACCGTACGAAATGCAGGAACTTCCATCCTCTTCCTACATCCCTATATCCCTGCCCCTCTACTTCCCTCCTGACCCGAACCTCTTCCAAAAGATGCCCGAGACCCCCAGAAGGATCAGAACCGTACCGAATACGGTAGAGGAGGTGATGGGCTCTCCCAGGACCAGCCGGCCGAGCATGACCGCGATCACCGGGTTCACATAAGCGTAAGTCATCACCACCGTGATGGGAAGCGTCCGCACGGCGACGACATAGGAAGTAAAACTGATCAGGGAGCCGGCCACAACCAGATATGCCCAGCCCCACCAGGCAGCAGCCGTCGGATGCGGCCAGGGCTCCCCGGTAAGCAGCATGACAGATAGAAGACCGAAGCTCCCGAACAGTTGTTGATAGGCGGAAATTACAAGCGGTTCGGCCTTCGGGGGTCTTCTCTGCAGCAGGAAGGATCCTCCCGCCCAGGAGGCCGCGGCAAACATCAACGCCAGGGTCGATGTCGCATCGGCGCGGCCGCCAAGCCGCATAATGGGCGTCACCAGGACTGCAAGCCCCGCAAATCCGATCAGCAGGGAGAGAATCAATAAGGGGGAGGGGAGTTCACGATCGATGAAGGACTGCATGATGACCGGCCACATCGGTGCTGTGCCGACGACCAGCGCCGCATAACCGGAGTTGGCATGGCGTTCTGCCCATACGACCAGGCCGTTTCCGCCGATCCACAGCAGCATGCCGGAGAAAAGGATGACCCGCATCTCGGGTCCCGGCCGCTTCAGCCGGTACCCCAGGCATGCTGCAAGGAGAAACAGGATCGCAGCCGCACAAAACGTGCGGCTTGCCGCCATGGAAAAAGGCGGAAAGCCGCTTCCCTCTCGGACAGTCACCCGAATGAAGAGATACGTGCTGCCCCAGATCAGGTAAACCACAATCAGGTTCAGCATCCCTTTGACTGAAATCTGCTTGGACATTCGGGCAGTGTATCGTCGAGTGCCGTTTTTGGTCAATCCAAAAAGGAAGAAAGTGTGGCGGCCGCAAAGCGCATTCAAAAAGAGCTTCCCGAGCTTTCCCTGTTTACCCTTGACGGGAGATTGAAAAATGCGGCAGAGGGGGAAGGTCTATCCTGATCCCATTCATTTCCCCTCACCATTTTGCAAGTATCGCATGATTGGACTTAAAGACGGGGGGAAGCGCCCGGACACAGCGGCGGACGGCGCTTTCCGTAAGAAACGTTTCCTGCAGAAACTGCCTCGCCCTCATTCGATTCGGGCCTGAATCGTCCAGGAAGTCCAGGTAGAGAGAAAGGTCGCTGTCTTCCCCGGCCATGGGGAGAAGCTCTCTTATCCCGAACAGACGGGGATGGGAAGCGATGGGAGAGTTCTTCGGCAAGGAAAAGATTGCGTTGTTCAGGTAATGAATGTGATGCTGATGCGCGACCACGAAATCGAGGGTATGCTTTCTGTGGCGATCCGTTTCACCCGGAAAGCCGAAGAGCAGATAGACGAAATTTCGGATTCCCGCCTCCGCACTTCTTCTCAGGATATCTGCCGCTGCGGAAACGGAGATCCCCTTTTGCATCTTTTTCAGCAGACCGGCCGCAGCCGATTCCATGCCGAACTGCAGCAATCCGCATCCTCCTTTGGCCCAACGCTCCATTCGCCCCGATTCCAGAAGGGCTTTTTGGAATCGGACGAAGGCATACCAGCGGACGGGCCAGGCTCTTTCGATGATCGCCTGAGAAAGCGCATCGAGGAGATCGGGCGGTACACAGCTATCGGTAAGATGAAGCACCAGAGGAAAATTGAACCGGAGGTGGCTTTCCAGGATATCCAGGAAGGCGCTCATCGCGGCGGGCTGGTATGGATGCTTCCGGTAATCGGGACAAAACGTGCACTTGCCCCAGGCGCAGCCCATGCCAAAGGCAAGTGGAACGATTCTTTCAGGTGAAAAAAAGGCGTCCTCCGGCAGATCTTCCGGCGAGACGATAAAGCCGCTGCCATACGGCGGGGGAAGAGAACAGCCGAGGAGCCTCTCCAACCGTTTCCACATGTCTTCGCCTGTTGCGATCACCTCATCGAACAGATGAAAGGGAGAAATCGTCCAGTCCGTATGCTGCTGCTGCCAGCATTCGACCAGTGCACCCCCCAGAACGAGCCGGATGTCGGGATGGCGTTCTCTGATTGCACTTGCGATCCGAACGGTCGCAAACACCTGGTGAAGAAAGGTAAGCGAAAACCCGATTACCCGGGGTCTGATGTCTGCGATCCGCCCGATCAGGCATTCCTGCAGGTAGCGGTCGAAGAGGGTATCGGAGCGGCCTGCATAATCGATGAGATCCCTGCGGGAAACGGGCCGAAGCCCGGCTACGCGGTAATCCGCAAGCCCCGGTGCTTCATCCCGGCTGTCTCCTCCTGCCGGACGGAGGGCCGTCTCCAGATGTTCGACGGCCTGGCCGTAGCGGTCCCGGTTCTGATACGTTCGTTTGTCTTTCAGGGGATTGCCGCGTTCGATGTGATGCAAGGCGCGAAGATAACGTTTCGCGGAATCCTTCCGAGGATCGGCTGCCTCGGAATCTTCTTCCGGTTTTTTCCCCCAGAGCCGATGGTTGAACCACTCCTGATTGCTGTCGATGACCGTACAGGATATCCCGTGTTCCCTCAGGATACGGGCCAGCGAATAGGCGCCAAGCATAGGCTCGCAGGGCTTGGCGACCGGAGGAACGATGAGAACGATATCTTCCGATGCGCTTCGAGCGAGGGGGAATCGGCCGATTCTTTTCACGGTCGGGTCAGCCTGCACCTTTGAACCCCCTGAACGTTTACGAAAATTCAGTGAAGGATCTGGCTCAGGAAAAGCCGGGTCCGTTCGTGTTGCGGACTGCGAAAGAATTCCTCGGGGGTATTTTCTTCCACGATTTTTCCGAAGTCCATGAAAAGGACGCGGTGGGCGACACTTCGGGCAAATCCCATCTCGTGGGTGACCACGATCATGGTCATGCCTTCCCGGGCAAGCTCGATCATGACATCCAGCACCTCTTTGATCATCTCAGGGTCCAGCGCCGAGGTCGGTTCGTCGAAGAGCATGACCTTGGGTGCCATGCACAGGCTGCGGGCGATCGCCACCCGCTGCTGCTGGCCCCCGGAAAGCTGCCCGGGGTACTTCATGGCCTGCTCCGCGATGTGCACCTTCTCCAGAAAATGCATGGCGCTTTCTTCGGCTTCCTTCTTGGGTGTTT
>QZKK01000234.1 GCA_003599475.1 Desulfobacteraceae bacterium | reverse complement strand
CGTCATTGCCCATGAGATCGGGCATGTAAAAAGAAAGCATCTTGTCTTTTATGTCTTTTTTTTCGTAGGATATCTTCTCCTTTCCTATGCGGTGTTCGATCTGATTATCTTCATGATTCTCTACAGCGAACTCACCTACCGGTTCATCGACGCATTCGGTTTTCATCAGGCGACGGTGATTTCGATCCTCTTCAGCGTTGTGGTCATATTCCTGTTTCTTTTCTATTTCCGGTACGTCTTCGGATATTTCATGCGAAATTTCGAACGTCAGGCAGATGCTTACGTATATCGCCTCTTCGGCAGCGCTCGAAGCCTGATCTCCACCCTGCAAAAAATCGCACTTACTACCGGCCAGCCGGCGGATCGGCCGAACTGGCATCATTTCAGCATTGCAGAAAGGATCGGCTACCTTCAAAAATGCGAGCTCGATCGGAATTGGGTGCGACGCCATGACGGAAAGGTTCGAAGAAGCATCGGCGTATATCTTACGGGAATTCTCCTGGTTGCCGCCGCCGGGTACCAATTGAATTTCGGAGAAGCCGGCAAGATGCTCAATGCACATTTCTACGAGAAGATCCTGGAAAATGAGATCCGCCGCACACCCGAGAATGCACGGCTTTTCAGCATGAGGGGAGATCTGCATTACAGCCGCAAGGAGTATTCAAAGGCCATCGAGTCCTATGAACAGGCCATTCGGTTGAAACCGGAAAGCCCTCAGGTTTTGAACAATCTGGCATGGCTGTATGCGACGTGTCCAAGCTCTGAATTCCGGAATCCGGTGCGTGCAATGCATCTGGCGGAGCGGGCCGCCGCGATGGAACAATCCTCCCAGATCATGGATACGCTCGCCGAAAGCTATTTTGTAAACGGTTACCGGGAGGCGGCAGTTTCTGCAGGCAAGCGTGCGCTGGAACTCTCCGGTGCCGACAAGTCCTACTTCAGGGATCAATTGAAGAAGTTCAGCAATTCCTCGCTCCCTTGATGGGGGACACAGAGACACGGAGACGCGGAGGAAAGAAACTTCTGATCTTCTCAGCTTCTCATCTTCTGCCGTTTTTCAACTGGCCGGAGGGGCCCCTTTCGCCTGGCGCATCAGACCGACGATCATTCCGTCTGCTCGGGCCAGCCGATTGGATAGTGTCGAAAAAAGGGCTTTGGCGACATCCGGGTACTTTTCGATGATCTCGTAGATTTTATCTCCCGGAAACCGCTTGATGATCGATCTTCCTTTGGAAACGATGCTTGCGGATCTCGGTTCTCCGGTGATGGCAGCCATTTCCCCGAAATAATCTCCCGGCTGAACGATTTCGGCGATTTTTTTCCCCTGTTTGACCACCATCAGCGCTCCCTGAACAAGCATGAAAAAATCCTTGTCCCTGTTTCCCTCCCGGATGATGAACTCCCGGTCTTCGTATCGCTCGGTTTCAGGATTGACGAGATAGGAAGGAAGCGCTTCCTTGGTCATGGTCGTTTTTTTCAGGACTTCCTCGACCGACGTATCTCCCTGGCGGACCTTTTCGAGACCCGCATCCCGCAGGGTCAACATCCCTTCCTGGACTGCGATCCTGCGGAGCTGGTCTTCCGGCACGTTCGCATTGATGGCTTTTCCGACCTCCTCGGTGACCGCCATCAGTTCGTAAAGTCCGAGACGTCCCCGGTAGCCCAACGAACTGCATTCGGTGCATCCCTGCGCGCCATAGATTTTCAGATTCGGAATTTCCTCTTTCGAAAACCCTATGCCCTCCAGTTCTTTGGGGTCGTGATTTTTAACGGCCTTGCACTTGGGGCAGAGTCGCCGGACCAGCCGCTGGGAAAGCACCATGGTCAAAGCCGATGCCAGCATATAGGACGGGATTCCGATGTCCACCAGGCGTCCGATGGTGGAGGGGCAGTCGTTTGTGTGAAGGGTGCTGAAGACAAGGTGCCCGGTCATCGCCGCTTTGATGGCAATCTCGGCCGTTTCGAGATCCCGGATCTCTCCCACCATGATGATATCGGGATCCTGTCGCAAAAACGATTTGAGCGCAGCGGCAAAAGTCATTCCGACCTGGTCCTTGACTAGAACCTGGTTGATCCCCTTGAAATTGAACTCGACCGGATCTTCAGCCGTCAAGATCTTTGTTTCTTCCTTGTTCAAGGCATTTAAGATGGAATAAAGGGTTGTGGTCTTGCCGCTTCCCGTGGGTCCGGTGACCAGCAACAGGCCATAGGGCCTGTAAATGCATTTCTTCAGGATCTCGAACGTTTTCCGTTCGAAGCCAAGCTTTGTCAAATCGACATTCAGGGCCGATTTGTCGAGGATCCGCATCACGATCCCCTCTCCGAAGAGTGTGGGAAGCGAGGATACCCGGAAGTCGATCGATCGATTCTTTCCGACGCGCATCTTGATCCGACCGTCCTGCGGAATCCGCCGCTCGGCGATGTTGAGGCCGGCAAGGATCTTGATCCTGGAGGTGAGTGCGTTTTTGATGCTCAGTGGAAGATTCATGGACCTGTAGAGCGCCCCGTCCAGCCGGTACCGGACCTGCAGAGACTTTTCAAAGGGTTCGATGTGGATGTCGCTGACCCCGTCATTGACGGCTTTGATCATGATGCCGTTGACCAGTTTGATAATCGGTGCATCGGCTGCCGAAAACTGGTCCGAGGAGGAATCTTCATCCTGGGCCGTAGTCACTTCCACATCCCCGACGGCTTCGGAGACAAGAGATCCGAAGTCTTCCACTTGAGATATCGGAAGGGTCTCTTCCTCTCCTTGAGCTTCTTTATGCCCTATCAGGGCTTCATATTCCTTATCGTCGATTTTGTAGTGCGATCGGAATGCTTCGATGATGTCGGCTTCGGGGGAAATAAAGATGCTTAAGCCTTTGCGCACCTCATGCTGAAGTTTTTCGACGACTGTGGAGTCCGTCGGTTCGGCCATGGTGATTTCAAGGGTTTCCTCCTTCAGTTTCAAGGGGAAAACCATGTATGCTTTGGCTGTCTCGTAAGGGATCAGTTTCAGCGCTTCCGGATCCGGTTTCAATTTCGACAGAAGAGCGACCGGATAATTGTACAACCGGTTTAAGATACTTACGATGGTCTCTTCTTCGATGTAGCCCAGTTTGATCAGGATGCTTCCCAGCCTTCCGGGATTGCTCTGCTGGTATTTAACCGCTTCTTCCAGTTGGGTGCTGGTGATATGTCCCTCTTTGCACAGGAGCTCTCCGATTCTGGTCTTCCCTGCCCCGGATTGATCCCGGATGGTCGCCTTCAGGCTGGTCGATTTGGTGCTTGCGCTTTGAAGCGCGATCGGACGGTTTTTGGGTACCTGTTTCAGCATGCTCGGTTCTTCTATATGAGGGCCATTGATTTTCTCATGGATGAACGGTGATCCGGTGCAGATCCATCCGTGCCTTTACCATCGATGACTGCAGGGTGCGGATGACGCTTTTCAAAAACCCGCCCGCCTTCTTCAAATCGGCTGAGTGACCTGGGAACTTTAGCCGCTTCTTACGGGTTGCGGGTTACGGGTTACGGGCGGGCAGGTGGGGGTTGGGGGAATGACACTGGAATGAACGATCCGTGTCCTTTGGGATTCCGTAAAAAGAGGAGCGGAGTTGGAATCGGACTCCTCGGTCAGGCGTAATTTACTTGATGCAGACCTTTCGAACCTGAAGCAGGTCGCAGTGGCCGGCAAATACCTTTTCGATTCCGTCCTGCTTCAGAGTCGTCATGCCGTCTTTCAGAGCCTGATCCCGGATTTGTTCCATCCGGGCGCTGGTTTGAATCAGCCGTTTGGCTTCGTCGGTCCCCATGAGCAGTTCATGCAACCCCATGCGGCCGCGATACCCGGTATTTCCGCAGCGGTCGCACCCCTTCGGACGATAAAGGTTCAGATCCTCTGTCCATGGAATATTTACCTGTCCATGGAACCGTTCTTCTCCATATTCGCGGACCAGTTCTTCGTATTCGGATTTTGGGGGATGATATGCCTCTTTGCAATCTTTGCACAGTGTGCGCACCAGACGCTGGGCCAGAATGCAGAGGACCGCATCTGCAAAGTTGAACGGATCCATCCCCATGTCCAGAAGGCGGGTAATGCTTTCCGGTGCACTGTTGGTGTGCAGGGTCGAAAAAACGAGATGGCCGGTCAGGGAGGCTTCGATTCCGATTTGCGTCGTTTCCCTGTCCCTCATCTCACCGACCATGATCACGTCCGGATCGGCTCTCAGAAATGCACGCATCGCAGTGGCAAAATCGAATCCGATCCTGGGCTGAACCTGGACCTGTCGCAGCCCCTTCTGTGTGATCTCGACAGGATCTTCCGCGGTCCAAATTTTGGTTTCCGTTTTGTTGATGTAGCTGAGCGCAGAATGGAGGGTTGTGGTCTTTCCGGACCCGGTAGGGCCGCAGACAAAGATGATTCCGTACGGTTTGGTGATGCAGGTGAGGAAGTTTTCGAAATTTTTCTTTGAAAACCCCATCTTCTCCAAGGGAATCGGTTCGCCTGCGGCCAGAATCCGCATGACGATGTCTTCCATGCCGCCCTGGGTGGGAACGGTCGCCACCCGGAGCTCGATGTCTTTTCCGCCGTATTTCTTGAAACTGATTTTGCCGTCCTGGGGCTTTCGTTTTTCGGCAATATCGAGGTCGCACATGATTTTGATACGCGATGCGACGGCATTCCGGTAGCTGTACGGGATGGTCTGATACACATGGCAGGCCCCGTCGACCCGAATCCTTACCTTCACCGGCTCCTTCCCCGGATACGGCTCGATGTGAATATCGGAAGCCCCCCGTTGATAGGCATCCAGAATAATCTTGTTGACGAGCTGGACCACCGCACTGTCTTCCTCTCCCATCGAGCTTTCGGCGTCATCGATCTCCACGGCCTCGTCCGCCAGTTGAGAAAGGATATCATCGATTTCGGCCAGAGCTTTTTCATCATGAGTAAACAGCTTGATGTATTCCTGGATGTCCTTGGGAAGAGCAACACGGAACTGGAGTCTTTTTCCCGGGAAAAGGGAGTTGATCAAGTCGATCTTCTGCAGATCGTTAGGGTTATCCGTAGCGATCACGATCTTTTCCGATTCCTTTCCAAGCGGAACCCAAACGTTCTTTTTCATGAATGGGACTTTGAGTCCGGCCAAAACCTCCCCCGGTATCTGTGCCCGGGGATTGAATTCGACAAAGGGAACCCGATAGAAATTGCTCAGGGATTGGCCAATCGTCTTTTTTTCGATTTTGAACTCCCGCATGAGCACTTCTTCGACCGGCTCTTTTTGTTCCCTGGAAGCGGCGACGGCCTTCTGGAGCTCGGCTTGAGTCACAATCCCCTCTTCGAGGAGATAATCGAACTTTGTCGGCCTCGATCTGGCAATCCGCTTCTGATTATACAGTGCGATTCCAAGAATATGCGCAAGCTCCTTTACGGATCTTTCGTCGATATCCGTAAAAGCCTTGCCGTCGACACGGTTGATCAACTGCAGAGAGCCTAAAAGAAAATTTTCAAATACAATCGGGATGACCAGCACCTGCCGGGTTTTAAACCCGGTTTTCTTATCCCAGCTTCCGTCGAATTTCAGGTCCGGATCGATCGAGGAAAGCTCTTTCTGATCATAGACGTTTCGGATGTTCAACAGCTTCTGTTTGTAAGCAGAACATCCTGCAAGGCTGCTCGTTGAAATTGGGATGCGGATTTCACCGACTTCATCCCCGGATTTAAACCGGGATACCAGCTCGCGCTTCTTTCCATCGACGATGTAGATTGTGATCCGTTCCGCCTCGAAAAGGCTCAATATCTCATCCCTGAGATTGATCAGTATCTCATCCAGATTTTTTGCGGCATTGATCTTGTTTCCGATTTCCTGCAGCCGCGTACGGTATTCGACCTCGGATTTTAGATGCAGCACATCCTTGTCGGTATCGTTGATTGTCTGAATCTTATTGAGCATGTTCTTGTCCATCGGTTAAGAGCCTGTTTTCGTCCTGCTGCGCCTCGGCGGCTGATCCTTTTTGCTCCCCTGCCTTTAAGAAGTGAAGTAATGGTTATAAATTTTCTTGAACCCGCCACCGATCAGAAAAATACCGATGAAATAAAAACAGAAGCGGATATAGGCGGTAGCCGCAGCGAATTGCTCCATCTGCTCGATCCTCGGCAGGATCTGGGGAATTCTGAAAAAAACACCGACTCCGGCTGTAATCAATGCAATACCCCAGATCAGTTGGAAGCGGCTCCTGCTGTCCGGCATAAGTTTTCCCAAAAACTCCAAACTCGACGCGAGGAGCAATTATAGTGGATGACCGGCAAAATTGTCAATGTGCTGCATCGAACCCCCATCATCGCGGCCGAAATAGACTTCTCCAGTGTCAGGACTCCAGGCTCCCCTTGAATTGCGGTTTTCTTTTCTCCAAAAAGGCGGCTGTACCCTCGCTTGAATCTTCGCTTGCCATACAGAGGGAAAAAGCATCCGTTTCGATATGGCAGGCGGTGGCAAGATCCGTATTCATCCCGTTGTTGATGGCCTGCTTTGCCGCCATTAAGGAGAATCGCCCCTTCCTGGAGATGGATTTCGCGGTCTTCATCACTTCTTCCATGAGGATTCCCGGACTGTAGACTGCATTTACCATGCCGATTCGATAGGCATCGGCGGCCGGAATCATTTTCCCTGTAAAGATCAGCTCTTTTGCCATCGCTGTACCGACCCGCCGAGGCAAGCGCTGGGTGCCGCCGAAGCCCGGAATGAGGCCCAGATTGATCTCCGGTTGACCGAAGGTGGCGTTTTCCGATGCATAGATAAAGTCGCAGGCCAGGGCGATTTCCGTGCCTCCTCCGAGGGCAAACCCGTTTACGGCGGCGATCACCGGGATTGGTAGAGTCTGAAGTTTCGTTATGATGCGGTGTCCTTTCTGCGAAAACATTTTTGCGCTGAGAGCATGGAGCGTGGAAAGCTCTTTGATATCCGCACCGGCGACAAATGCTTTTTCTCCGGCTCCGGTCAAGACAAGCACATTGAGGCGCGCATCCGATGCAATCTCATCGAGTGCATGAGAAAACTCATCCAGCAGCTCGGAATTCAACGCATTGAGCACCTTCGGCCGGTTAAAGGTAATGGTTGCAATCCCCTCTCCTGTCTCGAACACGATGTTTTGATATGCCATCAGAAATCTCCTTTTCTTTAAATCCATGGATCGACTGTCGATGTTCAGTTGGCTCCGGTTAAAACAAAGGGGTTTGTCTCTTGGATATAGTTTCGGATGCCCTCGATAACCCCGTCGCATAAATGGTCCTGATATTTCGCATCGATCAGACGCTTGCATTCTCTCGCATTGCTGATGAAGGAGGTTTCAACGAGTATGGAAGGCATCTGAGCCCCCAGCAGCACATAAAACGGGGCTTGCTTCACCCCGAGGTTCCGAATCTGAGAATACCGGTCGCGCATACGGTGATACAAGGATGTCTGCACATAGGCTGCAAGACGACTCGATTCATTGATTTTGGCGTTTTGCATCAAGTCGTTCAATATCGTTTGCAGGTCGCTGATGTTTTTTGTGGAAGTCGCGTTTTCGCGGGCGGCAACACGGATCGACTCCTCATCGGTTGCCAGGTTCAGAAAATAAGTCTCGATGCCGAAGCTTCTTCGGTCGACAGTGGCATTGGTATGAATGGAAATGAACAGGTCTGCGTTTTCCGTGTTTGCAATGGCGGTCCGCTCCTCCAGCGTGAGATATCGGTCCGAGTTCCGGGTCATGACGACCTGGCATCCAAGTACGCGTTCGATCCTCTTAGACAGCCTTCGTGCGATGGCCAACGCGAGATCTTTTTCGTGGACCCCTTTGATATAGCCCGGAGCGCCGAAGTCACGACCTCCGTGTCCCGGATCGATGACGATTTTTTTCACTCCGAGCGCAAACTGTTTTGCCAGCGCGCTGTCCGGGATGCCAGAAGCTTTTCCTCCGGCTGAAGCCGCAGCCGGCGGTGCTTCTTTTTCTTCTTCTCCTCCTCCTTCTTCTTTTGGGTTCCCCCATACGTCCAGTACGATCCGAAAGGGATTTTTCAGCGAAAAGATCTTGTACGTCGAAAACGATTTGATATCGATTACGACTCGAACCGTACCCGGCGTATACTGTCCGGCCCGGGCATCCGTAAGATAGCTATCGTTGATCGGGATGATCTTCTGGGCTCCAGCGCCCAGCACGCAGCGGTCCAGGTCGACATAAAGCCTTTGGGGTTTATTGATTTCCGGGTCCTTCCTCAAAAGCCTGTGGCTGAAGGCAGCCTCCTGGTCGGCATCGATTACGATCCGGGTATAGTTCGGGTTGCTCCAATGGCGGAGACCGGTCACCTTGGTAAAGGCTGCTGCGGATTTCCGATCCTCGAAAGAAGCGGCAGGTTGAGGGGCGGCAGCGGTAATTTCCTCCTTCGAGCGGCTCCCCTCGGGAGAGGTCGAAATCGCATCGGAAGCCTTCTGGCGGTATCGGCTATTCGGGTAGAGTTCAACGATGCGTTTGAATATCTCCAAGGCTTCGAGTTCATCCGACTTCCTCCCGGATCTTCTGTAGAGATCCTGGTACAGGATCGCGGCCTGGAAAAGCCCTGCCGCAGCCCATGGACCCGAAGGATCATGCCGATGAACCTCCTGAAATTTGCGAATGCAGCGAACCCAGTTGTGATGATACTTCTGGGTGTCGGGATTGCGGCGGAGGTCTTTGCTGCAGGCATCCGCGAGATAATACTTGTCCTGGGCGGTAATGGCCTGCAGGGATCCCGGGCAGAGAAAGGCAATGATCATCGCCGCTGCAATGTAGCGAAAAGTGCTGCAGTACCTATGTCGGGATCGATTTCGTCTTTTCATGCAGCTCAGCCAGATAGTTCAATGCCTCAAGAGGGGTCATTCCATAAATATCGGCTTTTTTCAAGGCATGAATGATCTGATTTTCCGATTTTTGAAAGAGATTCAGTTGAACAGGCTTTTTTTCCTTCTCGGAATTTTCTCCAACGAAGGCGGGCAATCCGTTTATCCCCTTTTCCCCCTTTTCGATGTTGTGCAGAATTTTTTTGGCGCGCTGGAGCACCGGCGGCGGTATCCCTGCGAGCCGTGCCACTTGAATTCCGTAACTTCGAGCGGTGCTCCCCTCCGCCAGCTTCCTGAGGAATATGATCTCATCGTTCCATTCCTTGACAGCGATGTTGTAGTTTCTCACCCGGGTCTTGAGTTCCGAAAGTCCGGTCAATTCGTGGTAATGGGTGGCAAACAGGGTCTTGACTCCGTTGCCGTTCAAATCATGCAGGTATTCCGCAACCGCCCAGGCGATGCTCAGCCCATCGAAGGTGCTTGTTCCCCTACCGATTTCATCCAGAATCACCAGGCTCGATCCGGTGGCATGATTCAAGATATTGGCGGTCTCCTGCATCTCGACCATAAAGGTGCTTTGGCCCTGAGACAGGTTGTCGAGAGCCCCCACCCGGGTAAATACGCGATCGGTGATACTGATCCGGGCGCTTCCGGCCGGTACGAAGGAGCCCATCTGAGCCATCAGAACGCTCAGGGCCACCTGTCGCAGAATGGTGGATTTGCCGGCCATATTCGGTCCGGTCAGAATCAGGATCTGGTTCATTTCGTTGTCCATTACGATGGTATTGGGCACAAACCGATCCCCTGGAATCATTTTCTCCACAACAGGATGTCTGCCGTCTTCGATATGGATTTTACCATCGAGGGTGACTTCAGGGCAGACATAATTGTTTTGAGCGGCAACCTCGGCAAGGCTCAAGATGCAATCCAGGCGTGCCAGGAAGGAGGCTATCTGCTGGATTTTTCGGTTGCTGTCGATGACTTCCTGCCGGAGCCGGCTAAAGATCTCGTATTCGAGAGCGGACCTTCGTTCTTCGGCTCCGAGCACTTCCTCCTCGTAAACTTTCAGCCTCTCGGTGATATATCGTTCCGCGTTGACCAGAGTCTGCTTTCGGATGTAGTGCTGCGGCACTTTTCCGGCATGCGTTTTGGAGACCTCGATGTAATATCCGAAAATCTTATTGTAGCCGACCTTTAACGTCGGGATGCCGGTCGCCTCTTTCTCTTCCACCTCCATCCGGGCCAATCCCCCTTTTCCTTCACGGCTGATCCGAATCAGCCGATCCAATTCCGGATGGTAGCCCTGTTTGATCATACCCCCTTCAAGAACGGTAAGGGGGGCATCTTCCCGGATGGCCGTTTCGATGTTTTCCGCGAGGCCCCTGAGCGCCTGGAGATCGCCTTCTTCTTCGAAGCGGAAAAAATCAGATTCCAGAGAAGACAATTTCCCCATGATCTCCGGAACTTCCTGGAGAGATTCCTTTAAACCGAGGAGATCCCTGGCTGTAGCGTGCCCCATGGTGATCTTGCTGCCGAGTCTTTCCAGATCCCGGACCGATTTCAAAGAATCCCGAAGCTCCCGCCGGATAGAGACCTGTTTCAAAGCCTCGGCAACGGCTCTTTGCCGCATCCGGATTTCGTCGATATCCATCAGGGGGTACCGGATCCATTGTTGGAGCATTCTGCCGCCCATCGATGTTGCGGTCTTGTCGATGATCCCCAGCAAGGTTCCCTGTCTTGAGCCGGTTCGGATATTTTGGAGAAGCTCCAGGTTTCGACAGCTCAAATCGTCCAGCAGCAGATATCTTTCCAGCGAATAGGTTTCGATCCGGTTCAGATGTTCGACAGGCTGCTTCTGGGTTTCTTTTACATAATACATCAGAGCGCCGGCGGCTCCGACTCCGGCTTGGAGGTGCTCGCATCCGAATCCTTCTAGAGAAACCGTCTTGAGCTGTTCGATCAGGTGTTCTCTACCTCGGGAAGGATCGAACATCCGGTCGTTTAAGTAGGAGATCGATCGTTCCGGAAACCTGTCGAGCATCGAATCGATTACGGAGGACTGCCTGCAGGATTCCGGCAAAAGAATCTCATGGGGTGAAATGCGGAAAGACTCTTCAAGAACTGCATTTGGATCGGAAGATTCGGTAACTCGAAAAGCGCCGGTGGAAATATCCAGGTATGCGATTCCGAAAGTCTTGTCTTCGATTGAAATCGCCATGATAAAATTGTTCGATCGATCATCCAGCAGGTCGTCTTCGATGATCATTCCGGGCGTGATGATGCGGACGACGTCCCGCTTGACAAGCCCTTTTGCCGATGCCGGATCTTCGACCTGATCGCAGACTGCGACCTTGTAGCCGTTTTTGATCAATCTGGCGATATACCCCTGCGCGGCTCGCGCGGGCACGCCGCACATCGGCACCGGATCGGGCTCCTTTTTGTTTCTGGAAGTGAGAGCGATTTCGAGCACTCGAGATGCCGTTTCCGCATCCTCGAAAAACATCTCGTAGAAATCACCCATGCGGTAAAAAAGGATGGCGTCGGCGTACTTCCCCTTGATGGACAGGTACTGCTGGATCATGGGGGTGGATTTGACAGAACTCATGATATCGAGGTGTCGAGCCGGTAGAGGTAAAAATCCGGGTCCGGAGGTCCGGGATTTTTAAATTCCATTAAAACCCCTCCCCCGCTTGCGGGACGAAGAAATGCGCCTTGCTGTTTCGTTCAACTTCTATTTTTCTTGCGGGTATCCTCTGGCTTTTCGGGTTCAACCGGAAGAATTTCTTCGGTCGCGGCAACTGCATTCGGATCTCCCGGGGGGGGCTCCGGATATCGGATCCGTTCAGGGGCTGCCGGGTCGACCGGCATTTCCGATGACGATTTTGGAGCCGATAATTTCATCAGATCCTGAACCTGGTTTCTTAAGGAAGCAATCTCTTGTCGTTGAGAGTCATTGGCTGAAGCCAGTTGCCGGATGGTTCTCCTTGCCTTGAAACGCTCCCCAAGGCTGAAGAGATAGGCAATCAGGTAACCGATCACCAGAGAAGCCAGAAAAAAAAGACCTTCGTAAAGCTCGGGTGTCTGGTAGTTTGCGAAATAGAGGTTAAGCCGCAGCGAGCGTTGAGCGAGGAAGATCGACTGGTTTTGAAAAAAGAGCAACATCAGAAGGATGAATACAAGAATCCATATACCGGTTCTTACTTTGCTCATTTTACCTGCCTTTCAGAGTCAAATTTTCTTCCCGAGTTTCTCGAACTGCGGTTTCAACTTGTCATATGTCGCTTTCATGTGCTCAGGGATGACGCGCACATCGGCAAGGACGGTCAGCGCATTGACGTCCCCGAACCAGCGAGGGACGATATGAAAATGCAGATGGTCCTCGACTCCGGCACCGGCAACCTTCCCCAGATTCAGCCCGATGTTGAATCCATCCGGCTTCATCACCGATTTTAGAACGGCGACCGATGCGCGGATGGTGGCAAAAATAACCTCCATCTCTTCCCGATTCAGCTCATCGAGACCCGGGAGGTGGCGGTTGGGGGCCACCAGCAGATGCCCGTTGGTATAAGGAAACTTGTTCATCACGACCATGACCAGATCGCCCTTGTAAAGCGTCAGATCGTCGGCAGCTCCCAGGGCTTTGCAGAAAATGCACGCCTGATCGTTCTCATTGTTCAGAATATATTCGATCCGCCAGGGTGCCCAAATCGTTTTCATCGGAAGCTTCGCCTCGGTTGATATTCTGCAAATGCTTACCCTTTTTAAAGTGAAAACTCAACCTTTTTTTGGTCCCGCCGAGGGGAGTGTTCAGTGTTCAGCGTTCAGTGTTCAGGGGATTTTCGGCTGGGGGCGCAGACATTCCGGGCACTGCCGGAGGAAATAGTGATCGGTCATACCCGCAATGAAGTCGCGCACAATCTCCTCCTTCGATTGCCGTTGCGTGTATTCAGGAGACATATCGGATAGAAATCCTGAAAAGATGACCGAAGAGCGGTTTTCTTTCTCGATATCTTCCAGGTAGCGGTCGAACAATCTTTCGAACAGGTCGGAAATGACATCCAGGTGCTGTTTGACGCGGGGGTTCAGATAGATCCGATCGAGGTTGAACTGTTTGAAACGCTTCAAGGCTGCTGAGACCTCCCCGCTGAAAGCGATGTGATCCTTCCGGTAGCTGTTCTGAATGATATCCGTGACCAGATTGAAAACGATGGTTCCATTGGTATTTCCCAGCACCTCAACCGCGTCTTTCGGAAGCTCGGATCGATCGATCATTCCCAGCCGGATGGCATCTTCGATGTCTCTACCCACATAGCTGATGGTATCCGCCATCCGGACGACACATCCTTCCAGCGTCATCGGCATCAGCTCAAGGCCTGGATTTACCTTTTTCCGGGAAGCCTCCGCTTCGAGGGACTCGAAGCTTTTGATTCCTTCCGGTTTGAGCAGTTGATTATGTATTTCACCATCATGGCACAGAATTCCGTCCAGCGTCTGCAGACAGAGATTCCATCCTTTGCCTTTGCGTTCGACGCGATCCAGGAACTGTACGCTCTGCACGTTGTGCTGGAAGTACCCGATGCCGTGTGCCCGGCAGAGCCGGGAGAGGATTCTTTCCCCGTCGTGGCCGAAAGGGGTATGTCCGATGTCGTGGCCCAAGGCGATGGCCTCGATCAGATCTTCGTTCAGACCCAGGAATCGCCCGATGGTACGTGATATTTTTGAAACAAGCTGGACATGGAGGACGCGATGGGTAATGTGGTCGTGCTGGATCAGATAAAACACTTGAGTCTTGTCGATGTACCGCGTATATGCCCGGGAATGCAGGATCCGGTCAACATCCACGGAAAAAGTCTGACGGTATCCGTCTTTGAGAGTCTTTTCGGCACATCGCCGGATGCCGGAGTTGCTGAATGTTGCAACCGAAGAAAGAATATCGGCTTCCCGCCGGTTCAACGCCGCCTGGATCCCCTGTAGGAGCCTGCGATCGAATTTCTCCATTTTCAATTCGTTCCGTTCAAATCAATACGACTATCCAAAAAGCTCCGGTCGGAGCTTTCGGGTATGGATTTCAACCCTGGCTTGTCTTTTCGAAAAGCTTTCGAATCCTTTTCATCCCCTGTCCCAAATGACTCCCCGGCCAGTAGATGCGGCCGCAATCGCTACATCGCTGGAATCGGTCGTGCGTTTCCCACACATAGTCCGGCACCTTCCCCGATGCATCCTCCCTTGATATCTGCCCGAGCATGGTGTTGCACCGGAGACATCGGGTAAATGGGTGAACGTCTTCCCACCTCAGGCCGAGCTCCCGAATCACCTGATCGAGTTGTTCGGTGTAGTGATCGGATTGAATCATCAGGATGCGATCGGGGCGGAGATTTTCCGGGATTCGACGATTTCGGGATCGGGTTCGGGTTAAGCGGATTCGATCCGTCTCAAGCGGTCCGCTTCTGGATGGCTCTCTCCGGTATATGGTATCGAACCCCAGCATACGGAGCCACTTGGCCAGTTTCCCCAATGTATCGTCCGCGACAAACCGGATACGCATCGGCATAGCCAATTGAATCGATATCGAAAACGACGTCCTCTCTTTCCACCCTATGGAGTGGAACCGGAACCGCGTTCTCCGGAAAATGGTTTCCGCTCTGCATCCTGCGGCGTTTCCAGCCTGAAAAGATCCGGAGAAGTCGTAGCGTTTGCCCAATAACGATCGATTCTCAGCATGAAATAGTTTCCGTCTGCATCCGAAATCCTCATCTCCGACGGTACCCGGTATCCTTCAAGTGTCTGCATTTTTGGAAACTCGACGCGATAAGAAAGGTCTGTTCCGCTGTAATTTTCGATTTTTCGGATATCCCTCTTTTTCGAATCTAAAAAAATCTCCTGACGATCGGTCTGCCACCACCTTGGGTTCAAGGCGACGATATATCCGTCACCGTTCGGGTCCACAGACATTCGTACCCTTTGGGGGCTGTAATTCGGTAAACGACCTGCCAAAAACGAAACGACTTCCGAGGAAGTAATCGAAACGGCAATGAATCTCTCAAGATCCGGATTTTTTGCGGAAATCTGTTTTACGGTGGATCCCTTGCCGTTGGAATCGAAATAGTAAACCCGGGCGCCGTCGCTGGAAAACCCCACCTTCGGCTGTCCGGGAGCACCGAGGATCTCCACTCGCAATTTATCGGGGTCCGATCCGGCCCACGCCAGTCGTCCGAAATAGCTGCGCCCCTCTTTGCGAAGGGTCGCCTCCCCGATCCCTTTAAACGATTTCAGGGATTCATTGCGATGGACGAGTTCGGAAACAAGTGCGAAATTTTCTTCAGATCCCTTATCCGTCCTCTGGATCACGGCGCCGCAGCCGAGGAGAGAAAGGGTTGCGATGCAGATGAAGACGGCGGAAAGACGGATCATGTCCTTTAGATTCCCCTGCCGGTCAGCGTCTCGATCTTCTTCTCGATTTCCCCCTTGTCCTTCTTTTTGTGCAGCAGGGATCTTCGATAGGACTCCAGGGCCTTTGCACGATCGTCGATCTTAAGGTATGCATCTCCAAGGTGCTCGAGAATGATCGGATCGTCCGGGACCAGCAGGACCGCTTTCTCGAGAAGTTCCACCGCCTTCCCATAAGACCCCATCTTATAATAGACCCAGGCCAGACTATCGGTGATGTATCCGTCCTCCGGTTTATACTTCAACGCCTCCCGGATAAGCCGTTCGGCTTCTTCCAGATTTTCTCCGGAATCCGCATAGGTGTAGCCAAGGTAATTCAATGCGTTTGCATTCTGCGGATCGAGTTGAATGACTTTTTTCATGATCTCGATGGATTCCGATTTTCGACCCCATTTGTCGTTGACGACGCCTAAGCGAAAATGGAGGCGCACATGCTTCGGATCCAACTGGATCCCTTCTTGAAGGGTTTCTGCGGCTTTTTCGAAATCCTCGATCTCCTCGTAGAAAGACCCCAGGTAAAGCAAGACATCAGGGTCTTCCGGCAGGTTTTTTCTTGCCTCCGTTAAAAAACGGATCGCCTTGTTCGTATCTCCCTGCTCCTGGTAAGCGAAGGCAATATGAACGACGGCATTCGAGTAAAACCGGGATCCCGGCTCCACTTTCTGAAAATGAACCGTCGCCTCCTGATCCTTTTCGAGGCCGCTGCAGGCCACGCCGAGCAGGTAGTGAAGATCGGAACTGCCGGGTCCTTCATCGGTCATATAATTGAGAATCGTGAGCGCCTCTTTGTACTTTTTGGGATTGAGGTACATCTGAACGATCTTCTGAATGATGTTCGTATCGCTGAGGCTTTCCTCTCCCAGGGGTTTCAGCAGCTTTTCTGCGGCTTCGCGATCTCCAAGAGCATCCCGATACAAACCGAATTCCAGAACCGCCCCGATATTGTCTGAATTGTTTCCGATGAGTTCCTGATAGGTTTCGACGACCTTCTCCGTCTGTCCCAGGGACTTGTAAATCTCGACCAGCCCGATCAGAGGCTCTTCCAGCTCGGGCTGCAGCTCAAGCGTTCTCTTGTAGGCTTTTTCCGCAGCCGCCAGATCGCCTCGTTCGGAATGGATTTTCCCGATGAAGTAATGCCCGATGTAGGAGGCCGGGAAGTGTTCAACCAGCCTCCGGTAAATCTCGTATGCACGATCGTATTTTTTTTCATCCATGTAGATGCTGCCCAGTATCATATAGGCATTTTCCTGCTTCGGGTCTTTGGCCAGCACCTTTTCATAGATCTCTTTTGCTGCGTCCATCTGTTTCGCTGCATGCTTCAGGCGGCCGTACAGCAACATCATTTCGACATCGTCGCCCTCTTTGACGAGCGCCTCCACGATTTCAAGAGCGCGTTTGTTGTTTTTCTGCTGAATATTCAAAAGGGCCGACTCTTTCTTTAGAAACCTGGATTCAGGGTCCAGTTCCATGGCCCGGTTCAGAAACTCCATGGCCTTTTCCGGGTTGTTCTTCCGCTGTTGAAGATGCGCTTCCATGTAATAATAATAAGATCCGGCAGGTTTGGGCCATGCGGACGATTCCGCTCCGGGGGTTGAAAATGACGTCGCCTCGGAGGTCGGCGCGGACGCGTCTTTGGGAACGGGGGACAACACCGCGTTAGGGGTCGGAGTGGTTTTGGGCGCTTCGATGCGTTGACGATCCGACGTGCATCCGATGAGGGGGATTGCAATGATAGACAGAATGATGGTTCGAATTTTCATTTAAATCCTATCCTATACTCCGGTTTTGCCCGAGGGGGCGATCATCGAAAAACGGGCAATCAGCCTATTCTGCCAAGGCGCCATCCGTGTAGGACCTGAAATCGGGTATTTCGCGTTTGAAGAACTCTCTCATTTTCTTTATCACGTTTTTCTCGATCTGCCGTACACGCTCCCTGGATATCCCGTATCGATCGCCGATTTCCTGCAGGGTGACAGGGTTGTCCGAGAAAATTCGGAGATCGAAAATTTCCAACTCTCTTTTCGTCATTTTTTTTCTGAATTCGGCAATTTTGCTATGCAAAAGAGCCTCCATCTCTTTTTTTGCCACTTTGTCTTCGGCGGACTCGGCCTGGGTGCTCAAAAATTCGATTCGCTCGGTATCCGAATCGTCTTTCAAGGGTGCATCCAGAGAGACATCCCAGCCGTCCAACCGCTGATCCATGTCAACAATTTCCTGTTCGGACACTCCAAGTCGTTCTGAAAGAAGCTTCGGTTTCGGATCGAATCCCTGATCGATCAGCTTCTGTTTTTCCTTTTTGAGCTTGAAAAAGAGCTTCCGTTGCCCCTGGGTCGTTCCGATTTTGACCAGGCGCCAGTTGTCCATAATGAATTTCAGGATATAAGCCTTGATCCAGAACGAGGCGTAATATGAAAACTTCACGTTCTTGTAGGGATCGAACTTGACCACCGCCTGCATGAGTCCGATGTTTCCCTCCTGAATCAGGTCCAGCAGGTTTTGCATCCAGACCCGCTGGAATTCGAGCGCGATCTTAACCACAAGCCGCAAGTTGGCGGTAACCAGCCGGTAAGCGGCATCTTTATCCCCGTGTTCATGGACTCTTTTTGCCAGGCTGATTTCTTCTTCCCGGGTCAGCAGCTTATACTGGCTGATTTCCATCAAATACCGCTGGAGCGGGTCGTACTTGATCAGAGCCTTGTCCGGGGCCTCGCTCTTCGCCGCAGCCGGCGCCTTTCGGCTCTCTTCCTTTTCGGGTTCCTGAACGCTCTCAGGATTTTCTTTCTTCTCAGCAGTTTTCATCAGGGCAGTGCTTCCATTCGGTTTTTTATAGACAGCTTCCGGAACCTATGGTAAAAATCCTCTGCGCGCCTGTAGCTCAGTTGGATAGAGCAACGGACTTCTAATCCGTAGGTCAGGGGTTCGAATCCCTTCAGGCGTACCACCTCATCTCCGGGGGTCGAGAGCGATTCTCAACCCCATTTTTATTGATGCGCTGGGATTTCAGGGTACCTCGACTCCCAAATATGCCCTTTTTAGGCGGACGTTTTAAAGATGATATTGTACCAAGAATCTATATGAAGTCAAGGAAAGGTTGGGTCGTTCCGGTTCCCTTGTCAAACCGTGGAACCTGCTTGAGGGGATAAAAGCTTTATGCATTTGACGGATCTGATGACGGTCGAGGAATGGATGGAATTCGAAAGAGAGATGAATCGACGCTCCGGTCTGGACATGAATATCTTCGACCCGGACGGGATCCGCATCACCCCTTATAAAAACTGGGTCAACCGGCTCTGCCCTGAAGTAAAGGCAAACGATAAAGGCCAAAGCTTTATCTGTGCCGTCGCCCATCTGAATATTGCGGCCCAGGCAAAGCAGGAAAGAGGTCCGGTCATTGAAGAATGCGACGCCGGCATCGTGAAGATGATCGTGCCGATATTCATGGACGGGGAATTCCTGGGTGCCGCAGGCGGATGCGGCAGGCTCTTGGAAAAGGGCGAGGTCGATACGTTCCTGATCAATAAAATCACCGGCATCGACGAGAAAACCATTCAAGACCTCGCCGCGGACATTCCCGTCATCACCATGGAAGATACAAGATCGCTGGCAGAACACATTGAAAAGAGTCTTCGGCGAGTGATCGATCGCTACAGAGAAAAAAAACCGTAGGTGTTCTTGGACTTGAGTACTCGAAAGCAGATCCTGGTTGTCGGCGGCGGTATTTCAGGCATCACCGCTGCGCTGCAACTGGCGGATTCCGGTCATACGGTCATCCTTGTCGAGAGGCAGGATTCACTCGGAGGGCATGCGGCGCTGTTTTCATGCAAAGCCACCGATCGATGCGTCGAGTGCGGGGCCTGCCTGGTCGAGCAGAGGATCGACCGTACGAACCGGCACCCGAATATCGAAGTTTCGCTCCGAAGCCATGTGTATCGTTTCGAAAAAAACAATGCAACCGGACGCTTTCTTGCGGAGATGCGAAGCGATTCGTCGCCCTCTTCAGAAAGGAGAATCGAAGCCGACGCCGTCGTATTTGCAACCGGTTTTAAAACGTACGATCCGACCGGAAAACCATTCGGATACAGGCGGTTTGCAAATGTCGTAACCACCCTGGAACTGGAGCGGATGCTCAGATTCGAGGGGAAGGTCATAAAGCCTTCAGACGGCGAAGAGCCGGATCGAATCGCCTTCATCCAATGTGTGGGAAGCCGAGATGCAGCGCTCGGGCACCTC
>QZKK01000081.1 GCA_003599475.1 Desulfobacteraceae bacterium | reverse complement strand
CGATCTAACCGAATGTGGCCCGGAATTCGGGGGAATCGTCCCCGAGGCCTGCCCCGATGCCGGCGGCAACCACCGTCAGGGGGTTGAGCATGTATCGGATGCCGGATTCCAGGATATTGGAGTCTTTCCCTTTCATTTTCTCCTCCTCTCGCAGCAGGTCGACGATCCAAATCATGTCCGGGCTGATCCTGCGGTCGTAGCCTAAAATATAGGTGAAGTGGTCGTCCCGTTCGTCCTCTTCGGCATCGTCGTTATGGTCCCAGATGATGTTGAGATGGAGGCGCTGCAGCAGCGATCCGGGTCCGATGGTTTTGGTCATAATCGCCTTTACCGTGGTATCGTAGCCTTCCCCCTCGTCACTTGTCGGGAAGTTCACCGCAGCCGAAAGAGCGAACATGGGAAGGACGAGCGTCTCCTGGTTGAAATTGTACAGCGCGCCGAGCTTGACATCGCCGATCCCCTCATCTTCGGCGCCAGGCCCGAGGTTAAAGGGAACGGTCAGCTCAGCCTCCAGATTGCGGAAAATGCCCGCCTCGATCCGGGGCTCCAGAAGAAACTTGGCATCCCCCTCGTCGGTATGATCCCACCGGAAGACCCCCTGGACCTCCCGGTTGTAGAGTCCGGTTGCGATCGCGTCCTCGATCCGGGTGGGGATTCCCTCTTCCAGATTGTAATGGTCTGCCGCGCCTGCAACGGATGCTGTAAACGCGAAGAGAACAATCGAAATGACTGCCGTTCCGATATTTTTCTTCTTGCCTTCATCAGATGATCTCATCGCATCCTCCTCGGCTTCCGACCGCCGTCAATAGGGTGTGGTATTCTGAATGTGCAGTTCCTTCCGTCCGGACTTTTCGGCTTCCGCCGACAGCGGCGGCGCGGAAGGATCGGAATCGAGCGAAATCGGCTCGATATCGGGCATGCTCCCATGCTTCTTTTCCCAGCCTGCGAGCATGGTTTCGATCATCTGGGTCGGGGTCGCCCCCGGTGTCAGCGTGTCCTCGCTGACCTTCATATCCGGCATCATCTGCCGCATGGCTTCGAGCAGGCTTCCGGGAAGTTCTCCCTCCTGGATTCCCGGGGTCATCTTCTTACGAAACTGTTCCTCCATCTTCTTTTTCATCTCTTCGGTCATGGTCATCCCCTCAGGCATCATGCCCGGCATCATCTCATGGTGCATCTCCATCATGATCCGGTTCATGTCGCCTTCGACCCCCTGCATCCATTCGTAATATACCCGGGGATCCATCTCCGGGTGCTCCGTCTTGAACTTGCGCGACAGTTTCTCGTCGCCGGGCTGGTAGCTCATGGCCTTGATCACCCTGTACATCTCCTTGCGCTTCTCCTCGAGGCTCCACTTGGGGTATGCCAGGATGTCATAGGCGATCCCGTGAAGCATGTGGAGGTTGTCGAAAATATTGGCCGATTCGGGGGACAGGCGCGAGTAGCGCGGCATGACCTCGCGGCTCAGCAGCATCCGCTGCGGGCGATTCTGGATCACCTGGGAAAAGTAGGTTCCATCTGTCTGCTTCACCATCGTTTCCTGCTCGTTGTCGTTTCCCCCGATCATCATCGCCTCGTAGATCACCGGGTGCCACCAGTGGGCTGCGAAGAAAAAGTTGTTGGAGCGCGGGTAATAGTTTCTGAAATAGGTCGTATAGGGTTTCATCATGGTCCCCGCCCGCCGGAGGGTCACATCGAGCGGGGCGGGGCTCCTCGGGATGTCGAACTTGTCCAGGTAATATCGAACGGACCGGTCGGTCCAGCTTTTCTTCTCGCTCCAGGGGATGCTCTTTTGGGAAAGAATGTCATAGGTCTGCTCGTGGTGCATGTGGGTCCAGTCGATGGCGCGGTAGAGGTCGAACATCACTCTTGCGGTATAGGGGCCGAAGTACTCCATCGTGGGCTCCGTACGCGGCGGGTTGTAGAGGTATGCCAGGTACTCGGCATCCGTTTCAATATCGGTTGCCAGATTCCGGCTGAAATCCCCGAGCTGCAGGACATCGTGCTGGAGTGCGTGGGCGAAATGGATTGCCGCCGATATCCTGAAGGCCTCGTTGTGGCGATGAAAGAAAGCGATATTGTACGGACCCCTCAGGTATGACACCTCATCCCTCTGATCGATGGCGGAAGCAGGCGCGCCGGCCAGGAATGTGCCGGATAATCCCGCAAGGAGAAATAGAATCCACCGTTTTCTTTTCATCGCATCCTCCATAAGGTTAACGGACACCTTGTTTGCTCAAAACTGCGGAAAAAGAAAGCCTGTCGATCGCCTGCCGTTTGCAGGCGGAAACCGGTCGGTTCTCGCCACCGGCGGCGAACCGGTTTTGGCAGATAGCGTGAATTGGTTTCGGTCTGAATTAGAAGGAATGAACGTGTTTCGCCCGCGATGCGGCGCAGAATATGAAGCTTTCCGGTCGTTGATCCCACAGGCTGCCCCATCGATGCTGGAATGAACAGTAAAGTTTTTCGTCGAAGGCCGGAAAAAAGATGAAGTAATCAACTCATATCGATTCTTCGATCCGCCGGACAATAAGGTAAAGACAGTATCTTTTTCGTACATGGAAGCACCGATAGAGGCCTTGCCCGCCGCCGATGGCTCCGGTTATTCGGCACCAAGCGGTTTGCCTTGCTGGGGACGGCAGCCGTTGCCGGAATTCATCGCGTTTCCGGTCAGCGGCACCCGTACCCTCGCCAAAGTTGCAGGCAAAATGCTGGTTCGACCCCATTGTTTCCCCTCGGATCAAAACCCTATAATCGAAGTATCGAGAAAATGAAGGAGGCATCTCATGTTTGGAACACTTCATAGATGGCGGGTGATTCTTGCGGTTTCCGCCACGGTTTTATGGATCGGCGGTTATCCGGCATTCGGCGACGAGAGTACACTCTCGACTGCCGCAGAAAATCCGTCCGGAGGCGGCACGGAGGATCGGATATCGCCGGGGTCTCCCGGCGCGGGCAAAGGACCCGAATCCGGCCTCCGAGAGCGCGGGCGCACCCCTGAACGGACAGAATCCGGCCCGAAGGCTCAACAGGCGCCGATAGGGACGCGCCGTCTGGAGGACGATGCACCCGGAAGCGGGAAAACAGCAGAGTCCGGAATCCGCGAGGAGGGGAGAACGCCTCCCTCTGCTCCGGGCGATGGCGTTCAACAGAGAACCCCGGCAAGAGACCGTTTCCTCGGCGGGGCTCCGGGCACAGGAAAGCAGCCCGAGTCGGGAATCCGGGAGGAAAGCCGGGCCCCCTCCGAGGCAGGCGTAAAAAATCCGCGAGGATATTATTTCATTCCTCGGGAAGGCTCCGAGGAGCCGGGCGTCAAGTCGGAATGAGTCGGATTGCGCCGGTCAACTCCACTCTCCTCTGAAACTTCAATACGTTTAGACAGGATTACAGGATTAACAGGATTTTTTTGTCTTTTTTTCGCTCTATCCTGTCGATCTTGTTGATCCTGTCAAAAAATGAATCGATCGTTCAGTTTCTTACGATCAAACTGGCCGTTCAGGCGGCCAGCGGCCGCGCTCGTCTGAAACTTGAGTGTTCAGGGTTCGCCTTGGACCGCTATTTCAGCGAAAGCGCCTGAAGCCGGCTGGCGCCGCCCCCGCTGAAAGGGGAACCTGGGTCGGAGGCCACATACAATACCTGCCCCTTTGCGACCGCAAGCCCCTGGATCGCCCCATCGACCGTTTCGCCCAGAGTCCCACGGACGAATCCCCCGTCCTGAAACTTGAAAACGGTCAGCCGGCTTTTATCGACGATTGGAGCGAGCCCCGGCGCTTTGATTGCCGACTGATCGGACGAAACCGCAACAAGCTCCAGTTTTCCGTCCCCGTCGATATCGGCCGCAACCGGCGATACCTCAAAAAAGACGGAAGTCGTGATGTAGTCTTTGAGTGTGGGGTCTTTTTTATAGGTCAATGCCGACAGACTGCCTCCCATCTGTTTCGAGGAGGTGTAGAGATTCTTTTTATCTGAATAAACCTTCAAAATACCTTTTCGTACGTAAACGGCTTCCGGTATCCCGTCGCCTGTAAGATCGGCCAGTTGACCGCCGATGACGGTAAATCCGGGAGGCAGGTCGAAGCCGGGGGTTCTTGCTGCAAATGACCCGTTGTTCAAAAAGAGTTCCTTGATGCGCCTGCCGAAAAAAACCTCTCGGTCGAATTCCTGTCCAAGCAGGGTTTCCGGACGGCCATCCCCATCGTGATCGAAGGCCCCCAGGATCGAGTCCAGACCGTCGGCAACGGGGACCAATCGGTCATTTTCGAGAACGAATACGGAGCTGGCTACCTTTTGGCCGGTCCAGGTCGGAACCGCAAGGTAGATTTTTCCGGCAGACGGCACCCACCATTTGACTGCCAGTATCTGCCCGTCGCTTCCGGGTTTGGCGCTTGCAACCGATTTAAGCCCGTCAGCAACTGCCAGAACATCGATCTTCTTGCCGTCTGTGGCTGCCATCAGCATGCGACCGTTGTGATGGAACAGGTCGGCCATGAGGATGTTGTCGCTCAATCGGCCGGCAACTGCGGCCGAACCAAAATCGACAATTCCCCCTTTTGGTTTTGCAGGAGGAGCGGCTTCGGGCGGCGCTGAAGTGCGAGGCGGCTGTACCTGTGGAGGTGCCGGCGCGGTTTTTCCCGCATCGAGCGAAGCCGCTTCTGCAGGGTAATCGTGTATCAGATCAAGGCCCGCGTCGCGTACCTCAAGCTTATCGGCCTTCGCAATGAACAGCAGGATGTCCTTTGCACCGGAAATAGGCTCCGGCTGGGCGGGCCTTGCCTCCTGGGCGGCCTGATAATCCTGCCAGTTCAAACCAGGCAACGCTTTTTGCAGTTGGTTGAATAGAGGCCTGTTCCGGCCCGTATAATCCCAAAGTACAGCTTTCAGGCCGGAGAAGCGGCGAATCGGATCCCCCTCTTTGATGCCGGCGGTTTTGGCCAGGGGCCGGGCAAAAGAAAATCCGTCCAGGATGCGGGTCACCTTTAAAACCCCTTTGATCTCTTCGAGCTTTCCGAGCACTTTTTTCGTAATCGGATGGATCACCGCTTCGCCAGGGCCGATCACGCTGAAAAGATCGCCGATATTGATTCCCTGCCGCGCATCCAGATCGATGATGAACTCGTCTCCCCTCGGCATCACCACGTATCCATCGAGCGGCTTGAAATCTTCGGTAATCTGATCAACCCCACCGGCACAGGCGACCGATACCGATATTGCGGCGAAAACCGCCATCAAGACATTCCATCCAAAACGCATCATTGCAGCTCCATGATCCCGCATCGGTAAACCTCCATAAAGTCGTTGTAATGAAAGTGTTCAGCGTTCAGTGTTCAGGAAAGAAAAACTTAAATGATGAACGTCGAACATCCAACATCGAATGAGGGAAAAAATAAAATACAAAATGTTCAAGTTTCGTCTTCGATCAAATGCCGGAAGCGGCACGGCTGGGCTTGTATGAAACTTCACGCTGAACCCTGAACACTGAACACTCGGATTGCTTAGAACGTAAACCGGACCCTGGCGCTCGTGATGAAAATGTTTTCATCCGACGAGCCATCCTGGATACTTGGGACTTCGTAAGCGTCCAGCGCATCTCCGGCGAAAAGATAGCCGCCGTTTACGGCGACTTCGACGCTTTTAAACAGCAGGTACTTTGCATAACCACCGATTTCCCAACCCAGTTCGTTATCGCTTGCAGGGGTGCCGATTGCGGCGGCAGTATACTCGATATCCTCTGCCGTCAGCATGTACATCAACGCTCCCCCCAGAGTCAATTTTTCGGTGGTCTTATAGTCGAGCCCGATTCGGTTCATGATGAAGCCCTTATCGGCGATATAGGGCCTTTCGGTAAAGTAGTTGTCATCGGCATAGTTCCCCTCGAAAAGGGTGATGCTTTCCGTCATATCGACGTCGGTGGCGATAAAAGCGTTGAAATCGTCGTCGGCCGGATCGTCGTCTCCTGAAGCGTACCAGAAGGTGTAAGTCAAATTGACTTTATCGAATTTTGCCCCTAAATCGAAGTGAAGAAAATAGGCGCTCAGGTCGAAGTCTCCCGTCCTTCCCGCTCCGGAGAATCCATCCGTAAAGGTAACATCCTGAAATTCACCGGTCTGGTAAATCAGATCCCAGTTGACGAAGAAGCTGCTGAACTCGAAAGACCCGTCGAGGCCCAAAGACCACAGGTCGAATCCGATGTCGGGGACACCGCCTGTATTGAGCAGTTTGACTTCCCAATCGCGGGAGTCCACGGTGCCGATATTGTCGTCCGAGTCAAACCCCTCATACATGATGAATGCACCGGCCTTGGTACCGTCGGCCGGTTTGATGTTCAATCGGGCCAGAAATGCATCGAGATCGGTTCGGTCATCGTCGTCATCGGCCCGATTGGCGGTCTTGTCGAATTCGGAGCCGCGCATCCAGGCTAACTGATAATCCATTCGATCGCCGAGAGTCGATGTGAAATCCACGCCGGCAGCGGTTTCCTGCCAGATGTATTTATTTACCAAAAAAGGCTGCAGGCCGATTTTAAAGCGCGCGGCCCGTTCCACCATCGGCAGTTGGATGTCGGTGTAGGCCCAGCGGACCTCGAACCGGACCTGGTCGCCGGAAAAAGGGGCATTGCCGGGCTCGCCGAAACGCAACCCGCCGATTTCTGTCCCCACCACCCCTTTAATATCCCCGTCGTCGGAGGCCGCCTCGGCCCAGAGGCGATACTTGAGTTCTCCGAAATTTTCATCGACATCGCCATCATTGATCACCGGCCGGACCGTGGTGCTGTCGAGCGTCAAAAAATCGGCCCGGTTGGTGTACTGAAATCGATGGTTCAAGTCGCCATGGAATGAAAATTCGATTGCGTAAAGCGGCAGCGCAAGACCTACGGACAGCAAAGCGATGAGCAGAAACATGGATTTCTTCATTTTTTTCTCCTCCCCTTTTCGATTCACTCTGATTGACAATGAAAAACCAGCGACCTAAACGTCGACAGGTTCGAATTAATAAAGCGCTCCGGTATGAATCGATGCGATCCGCTCCTTCCATGAGCGCAACGCCATCTATGGCAGTTTGCCAAAACGATACAGGCCAATAAAACCGCTTAGTTTCGAAATTTTATAAAAGGGTAGAAAAAGTTAAGCAGAATCTCATTTCGGCCGATTCCCAATTGATTTAAAACCAGGTGAATCGGCCTCACACATCCAATCATCCGTAGTCGTAGATTCAGTTGATAGTCAATCAGGAGATCTCTGATTTGTTCCTAGGATATTTCTGAAATTCATAGGGAATAATCGGTGGGGAACCCCGGTTGGGGCGCAGGAGGCATGTCGTTGCTACCACTCGAGAGGTTTCATCGAACAACGGCCGATCGAAGTGAAATTTTCCTTTTTAAAATTGTGAAACCGTTCTGCCCTCAATGATCGAGCGGATCGGTCCGTCTGCCGAAGATCTGTCCGGGCAGTCACAGGGGATTTCCAGGGTAAAGATTGCGCCTTTGCCCCATGTACTGGCGACATGAATGTCTCCTCCCATATCCCGGAGGATTTTTTTGGAACTGGCCAGAGCCAGCCCTTGCCCCCTCTCTTTCGTGGTAAAAAAAGGGGTAAAGATTTTGGGAAGATGTTCGGGCCGGATTCCCGGGCCCTGGTCCTGTACTTCGATGCGGCAGAAATTGTCCGCCCGGCCGGACCGGATAGAGATGGTCTGTCCGGAGGTCGAAACCTCGGCCGCATTATGAATGAGATTCTTCAACACCCGCTCGATCTGCTTCGGATCCATCATGGTGGGGCAATCCGCCTTATCGAGCATCAACTCCAGCCTGATGCCGGATTTCCGCAATGATTCGCGATGCCGATCGGCCTGATCCCGAACGATTGTATTGACCCCGCAGGAGATGAGATTTCTCTGCTCCTCGGGAACAAAGGAAGCCAACACATCGAAGATGCGTTCCATCCTCTCGACCTCGGCTTCTAAACTCTGCTCCAGCTCCGAACCGTTTCTTCCCTTCACCTGTTCGGCCAACTTCTTCAGGCCCCCCAGCAGATATTTCATCTCATCGCCGACAACTCCGGCCGCCCGACCGAGGACAGCAAGATTTTCGGATTCAAGGGCTTTCTCATGCTCTTTTTTTTGCCGATCCACCAGCCATCCCATCATCACGGCAACCAGATTGAATATCAGTACCTGCATTCCGACGGTCAAAACCCGATTTTCCGGGGCCTGGGAGTAAACCACATGCGGCACATAGAGCGCGCTGATCGCCAAGGCGGCAAGGAAGCTGTACCAGAGACCGAACCATAGGGCGGTCAGTAGAATCGGGATGAAGTAAAGCTCACGATGCAGAAAATGATATCCCGAGTGCTCCCGGATCGAGGCATAGTGTATGATCGTGATAATTACCGTAAGCGTCAAGATGAATACGATTTTGTGCGGTTTGGCTTTATCTGCCATCGAGCATATCTCCCTTGTTTCCTCTTCCATTCAGGATAGCAAAGCGTATGCCACGATAGATTGTCCAATACAGAATGTAGAATTTCCAATGTCCAAGTGTGAGGGCAAAGAGCATTGGGGCAGGGAGCATGGAGAATGGAGCCATAAGGCAAAGAGCATCGGGCATAGATCTCCGCCCTCTAATCTTCTTGCTCTTATGGGCAATGACCTCTGACCTCGGACTTCTGACCTCTGGTTCATCGGGTACATGTGAAAAAAATTCGCGGATTTTGACCGATTTGGGTTTTTTTTACACAGTCGAGCCGAAGGGGATTCCCCCTCTGAGTACGTCCCTTGAATTCGGATAAGTCAGAAGGGTCTATCGGAGCTCAGAACCTTTTGTGAAACTACATATAAAATTCGAAATCCGAATCTCGAAATCCGAAACAAATTCGAAACTCAAAATTCAAAATAAACAAACACTTATCAGTTTCTGATTCGATCAAATTGGCCGTCTTTCCGGCCAGAGGCTGAGCTTGTAACTTTCAGCTCGTTCAGGCACTCTTCGCAGTTTCGATCTTTTTGGTCGGATTCGCAAAAACGAACGAAGGACTTGAGCCAGTCTTCTCCGGCTCTGGGACAATGATAAATATATTCGATGAAACAGACCAGCCTTTCCAGGGTGATTCGATCGATGGCGTGCTCCATGCGGCAGGCGGTTTCTTCCGCAGTTTGAGAGTCGATCCGTAACACATTCAGGAGAAAATTTTTCAAGACGGTATGTTTCCGATCGATTTCTCCGGCGAGTTTTTTCCCTTTACGGGTGAGTGTGATATAGCCGTAGGGCTCGTAGTGAATCAATCCTTTTTCCTCGAGGCCTTTCAGGGCGCCCGTAACCGAACCTCTCTGAATCCCGAGTTTTTCTGCAATATCCTTCCCCCGGGCCACCTTGCGTGTCTTCTCCAGGTTAAGGATGGCTTCCAGATAGTTTTCCATGACGTCTGAAATGCCCGAATCGGAGATCATATTTCCTCCCAAGCAGTGAGTTTTAAATAAGATACGAAATCATGTAAATTTAGTCAAGCCAATAAAGTTGATATAACCATAATAATTGTCTTGACTCGATAATAAGTTTGGTATAACTAACTTTGTACCAAAAACAGAAACCTAATGGAGCAAAGGAGGTCATCCTGTGGCCAAGCTCAAGATGCGAGAGATGAAAATCAATCAATCCGGAACCATCTCGGAGGTAAAAGCGAACGGGGAACTCGGCAGGAGAATCAGAGATATGGGCATGGTTCCGGGGACCCAGATCAAAATTCAGGGGCGGGCTCCATTGTATGATCCTGTCGCCGTGCGGGTTCTGGGCTGTACGCTGACGCTTCGAAACAGCGAGGCGGACTTTATCGAAGTGGAGGTCGAATAATCATGGGAACAACCGTCGCACTGTCCGGAAATCCCAACTCCGGGAAAACCACCCTTTTCAACGCACTTACCGGCGCCCACCAACATGTGGGCAACTATCCGGGAGTGACCGTGGAAAAAAAACAGGGGGTCTATGCCAGAAACGGATATCGCTTCAATATCATCGATTTGCCGGGAACCTACTCCCTTACGGCTTACTCTCTGGAAGAGGTTGTAACGAGAGATTTTCTGGCCAATGAAAAACCGGACGTCGTCATCGACATCGTCGATGCCTCCAACCTGGAACGGAATCTCTATCTTGCGGTTCAGTTCATGGAGATGGGAGTCCGGCTGTGCGTTGCTTTAAATATGATGGATGTCGCCGGGGGAAGAGGCATCCAGGTGGATGCGGAAAGGCTGGAAGCTCTCCTGGGTGTGCCGGTTGTGCCGACCGTCGCCCGGAAGGGGTCCGGGAAAGAAAAGCTGATGGACGCAGCCGATGATATCATTAGGAACAATAGAACACAGAAGCCGCTCGATATCTCGTACGGAAAGGATATCGATCAGGCAATGGCCGAAATGGAAGCGATCATCGAATCGCGCGCCTTCCTTACCGATACGCATCGCGCCCGATGGGTTGCCCTGAAGTATCTTGAAAACGACGAACAGGTAAGGTCCCTTGGGAAAGAAAAAGATCCTGACTTGGCGAACGAGCTCGAAAAAGTGGTTCAACGGGTCTCGGATCACCTGCAGGAGACCCTCGATACCTACCCTGAGGTGATGATCGCCGATTACCGGTACGGATTCATCAAGTCGATCATCAGACAAGGCGTGGTCAGTTATCGAACGGATCAAAACCGCCTTTATGTTTCCGATAAGATCGACAAAATCCTGACCCATCGGTTTATCGGGCCTCTGGTGATGATCGCAGTCATTCTGGGACTGTACCATCTCACCTTTACCTATAGCGAAGCTCCGGTCGGATGGATGGAGGCTTTCTTCGGCTGGCTGGGCGAATCGGTCGAATCTCTTCTGCCCGACGGACCGGTGAAGTCGCTGATCGTCTCGGGCGTCATTGACGGGGTCGGCGGGGTTTTGGGGTTTGTGCCCCTGATCATGTTCATGTTTTTCGGAATCGCCCTTCTCGAAGATTCGGGGTACATGGCAAGGGTTGCCTTCATGCTGGATCGGGTGTTTCAGATTTTCGGCCTCCACGGCAGTTCGGTAATCGCCTTCATCGTGTCCGGCGGGATTGCGGGCGGTTGTGCGGTTCCGGGCGTGATGGCCACCCGAACCCTGAAATCCACCCGGGAGCGGCTGGCGACTCTGCTTACCGTTCCGTTTATGAACTGCGGTGCCAAACTTCCGGTTTTTGCTCTCCTGGTGGCGGCCTTCTTTGCAGAGAACAAAGCTCTGGTCATGTTCTTTATCACCATTATCTCATGGACCGGCGCGCTTCTGGTGGCAAAGTTTTTGCGTGTCACCGTCGTCAAGGGCGCTCCGACCCCCTTTATCATGGAGCTTCCGCCTTACCGTGTACCGACTTTCAAAGGATTGGCTATCCACACCCTGGAAAGAACCCGGCAGTATATTAAAAAGGCCGGAACCGTCATTTTGGGAATTTCCATTGTGCTTTGGGCCATGATGACCTTTCCGGGATTGCCGGAATCTCAAAGGGAACGGTTCGAACAGGAGCGGCAGGCCGCAGAGGCGCAATTCCCCGGTACGGTTATGAAAGAAGCCGGGTTCTTGAAAGGCGAGGGCCGTCTCAGTGCAGAAGCCCGGGCATTCAAGGAAAAACAGACGGCCATCCACGCAGAAGAGGCCGAGGCCGCACTCCGATACTCGGTTGCCGGCCGTATCGGGTCATCTCTTGAGACCGTCACACGGTTTGCCGGGTTCGATTGGCGGACCAATATTGCGCTGGTCGGAGGTTTTGCCGCCAAGGAGATTGTGGTCTCGACTTTGGGGACGGCTTACTCTTTGGGCGATGTGGATCCCGAAGAAAGCGACTCCCTCTCAAAGAAATTAAGCGGTTCATCCCACTGGCGGCCGCTAATCGCCGCAAGCCTGATTCTGTTTACGATTTTTTACGCCCCCTGTTTCGTCACGGTGGTCTGCATTTCGAAAGAATCCTCCTGGAGATGGGGAGCTTTCTCCATGCTGTTTAATACGGCATTGGCATTTGCAATCTCTGCAGCGGTCTTCCAAGTCGGAACCGCTTTGGGGTTTTGATCGGAAAAAAAGAGGTGGTTTCATGGAACAGACAGTGATGGTTTTCATCGTCGTCGGGTTGGCCGCCGGTTATATCGCCCGTGTTTTTTACAAGAAATTCCGGCCGGGCAGATCTCCCTGCGATTGCGGATGCACCGGCTGCAATGGGAAGAAATGACGAAGATGAACAAAGAAGGTTTCAGGTTTCAGGTGTCGGCTCGAGGATAGAACCTGAACACTGAACACTGAAACCTCTAACTTTTAGTCATTTTCGTCATTTCTTTTTAATCGATTCCGTACTCTTTGATCTTCAACTGCAGGGTCCTGCGGCTGATGCCGAGAATCTTTGCCGCGTGCGTGCGGTTGCCGCCGGTTTCCGCCAGGGTGCGCAGGATCATCTCCCTTTCCATCTCTTTCAGGGTCCTGGCGGAAGGGTTTCCGGATCGATCGACTCGTTCGGGCGCTTCGCTTTCCGTCAGGGCTGCCGGAAAATCTTCCGGTGTGATCCGGTCGCCTGTCGCCATGATCACCGCCCGTTCCACCACGTTCTCCAGCTCTCTAACGTTTCCGGGCCAATCGTGGCGCATCAGGATGTCTACGGATTTCGGCGTGAATCCTTTGATCATTTTCCGGTTTTTTTCCACGAAACGTTTCAGGAACAATTCTGAAAGCAGTGGGATGTCTTCGGGACGGCTCCGAAGCGGCGGAATCTCGACTTTCACCACGTTCAACCGGTAGTAGAGATCTTCTCTGAACCTTCCGCCCTTGACCTCGTCTTCCAGGTTTCTATGGGTGGCCGCGACGATCCGGGTATCGACTGCAATCGTTTTATCCCCGCCCACCGGTTCGACCTCCCTTTCCTGAAGCGCTCTCAAGATCTTGGCCTGGGTCGCCGGGGTCATTTCACTGATTTCATCCAGAAAGAGGGTCGATCGGTGGGCCAGTTGGAACTTTCCCCGGCTGCGGCTGATCGCCCCGGTAAAAGCGCCCTTTTCATGTCCGAAGAGTTCGCTCTCCAACAGCGTCTCGGGAAGGGCCGCGCAGTTGACCTTGACCATCGGATGGTCCCTGCGGGGGCTGTTCTGGTGGATCGCATTGGCGATCAGCTCCTTGCCCGTTCCACTCTCACCTGTAACGAGCACGGTGGCTTCCGTCGGCGCCACCAGGGCCAGCGTCTCGAAGAGTCTCCGCATGGGGCGGCTCGATCCGATGATGTTACTGAAATCGAATCGATCGTCGAGCCGCTCCTTCAGATATCGATTCTCCTGCTCCAGTTGGTGGTGGCGCAAGGCGCGGCGGACAATCAGCTTGAGTTCATCGATATCCAACGGCTTGGTGAGATAGTCGAAGGCCCCGGATTTGAGCGCATCTCTTGCGGTATCCACCGAAGCGTATGCCGTCATGATGATCACCGGGATCTCGGGGTTCAGCTTTTTGATTTTCTTGAGTGCCACTATCCCCCCTATCTGCGCCATCCGGATGTCCATCAGGATCAGATCGTAGAAGCGTTCTTTGACCGCCGAGACCGCTTTGCTGCCGTCGTCGGCCTGCGTGATTTCGTAGCCGTCTTCGGTCAAAACGGCATCCAGCATCTTCCGCAGAGAAGCGTCGTCGTCGACCACCAGGATTCTATAGTCCATAGTTCATTTCTACCGGATCCATCCAATCGATTTTCAAGGTCCATTTCCAAGGTTTCGGGTTTCAGGTGTCAGTTTGCGACGCGCCTGAAACCTGAGCGCTGAACACTGAAACCTCTATCTCGATGCTTCCTCCCGCTTTTTCCCCGTTTCTCCCGCCGGATCCGGGATTCTGATCGTAAAACGGCATCCGCGCGGCTTTCCGGAAGGCGGACTTTCCACATCGATGGTTCCGCGATGATTCTCCACAATTTTATGGACGATGGCCAGCCCCAGACCGGTGCCGGTTTCACGGGTCGTAAAAAAAGGATCGAAAATTTTGGCCAGGTTTTCTTTCGGAATTCCGGGCCCGTTATCTTCCACTTGGAATATATATTCCTTTTTACCCTCGGCAGCCGACACGGCGATTTCGACGGAACCGCCGGGATCGACGAACTTCAGGGAATTCAACAAAAGGTTTAAGAAGGCCTGCGTCATCTGATAGGCGTCGAGAGGTATTTCTCCAAGCCCCGGGGATACATCAAATGCGATATCGATCTTTTTGGCCCGCGAGTCGGCTTCGACCAACCGGACCACATGGTCGATCAATTCCTCGACCCGTACCGGCTTGAGCTCCGCCGACCTGGGATTGGCAAACGAGAGCAGGTCGGTGACCACGCGATTGATTCGATCCATCTCCCGGATCATGACTTCCACGTACTCCTGCTCTTTGGGCCTGTCCTTCAAGGCGTAGCGGAGAAACTGTGCAAACCCGCGGATAGAGCTCAGCGGGTTTCGAATTTCATGGGCCAGACCTGCGGCAAGCTGCCCGACAGCGGCCAGTTTTTCGGATCGCCGAACCTTTTCTTCGAGCTGCTTGATATTGGTCCGATCGCTCAAGATCAGGACGGCGCCTCTGCAGCCTCCGTTTTCATCGCGTATCGGCGAAGCGCTGACACTGAGCGGAATGATCGACGCATCGGGTTTGCGGAATCGGATCTCCCTGTCGGTGACTGTCTCGCATCGATTGAGCACTTCCTGAATTCCAAGGGATTGAAAATCCAATATCGACCTCAAATCCGACCCTCCGGGGTCTTCGAGTCCTAAAATGCCGGCGGCCGTCGAATTGAAGGAGAGGATTTTCCCTTTGGGGTCGATGCCCAAAAGACCGCTTGCCATACTGGATACGACCTGCTGGGTGTAATCCTGCGTTCGCCTCAGCGTGCGCTCCACCATGTAGTAGTTCTGAATGATGAAGATGAAGAAAAAGACCGCGGACCCCAACACGATAACGATCGCCGCCATCACGATTGCGTGTTGAAGATCCGACCGAAGGGCGGAATCGTAGGCGTTCATCCTCAAACCCAGAACGATCCCGGAATCGGCTTTTTGCAGATCCCGTTTTCGATTCGTAGGGAATACAAAAGCTTCCGAGTCATCCATCGATTGCTGCGGAGAAAAGCGCCTTGCGATTTCATACACCCGGGTCTTGTCCGGAAGTTGAATCATGCGGGAGTGAGTTCTTTCGCTGTCCAGATTTTCCCACTTCCATGAGGCGGTATCTCCTTCTCCTTCGGGATCGGAATGGCAAGTGATTCGATCCTGGGGGTTGAAAAGATAAATATAGGCCACATCTTCATGCGTAGCGATTTCCCGAAAGAAATCGGAAGCTTCGTCCTGGCACGGATCGGTTCGGGCGGAGGTCTCGATGATGCTCAGCAGCATCGATGCCTGTCGGTGTGCAAACGACATGATTTTGATTTTCTCCCGATTCAGGTTACGATAAGTGGAAATACTGATGAGCCCGAGAAGAATCAAAGCGGCAGCGATGATCGACAAGGCAGGCAGATAAAGCTTTTTTTTATGTAGGATCCGCATCGGCTGTTCTGTTATTGATAAGCATCGATCGACCCGTGTGCAAATTTTTTTCGCATTTTCTTTCCGGACCTGAAGAGAACTGTGAATTTATTACTCACCCTCGGGGCGACTCATTCGTGCAATAAAAAATTATGCAAATAAAATAGATACATAAGATCGTGGCACATGATTTGCAGCCTCGTGATCCGGTACCGATTCCGTTCGAATCTTTCCTGATATGAGGGCGCCGCAAAGTATACGATGATGGCTTTTCGAAGTTTGCAGAAACGATTCTCCATTTTACTGCTCCTGCCGGTCGGGGCGCTCCTCCTGGTGATGGGGTTCGCAGGATTTCTCTACGCCCGAAACAGCCTTCTGAAGCAATGGGGAGAGGCGACCATTCTGAAGCTTCAGCGCTCGGCGCATCACGTCGACATGCGGTTGAGCCGGCCCAAACAGATGATGAAGATGTTTCATGACTTCGCCGGAATTCCGGATGCCCGGTTGGTTCAGAATCACATTGTCAGCCAGCTTGAACAGCTCGAATGGGTATCCGATGTCGATATCCGTTGGACCGACCCGCAGCAGGAAGCCTGGGTCCAGCAGAAAATGCACCATTATATGAGCCAGGGCATGCAGTATGCTCGCCAGCCGGAAGGGGAAGCGGAGGGTTTTAAGGAGATGCCGTTTCATCCGGGCGGGGGCATCCGGGTCACACCGCCTCATTTCGATTCCGAAGCCGGCAGCGAAACGGTGTCCCTGATATCGGATCTGAAAGAAGAAAACGGAGAAGAGATCGGGCGCGTCGAGGTCAAGATCCCGTTTCGATCACTGATCGAAACGGCGGAGGCAGCCGGCTGGTGGCAGGATCATGAGGCTTACCTACTGGACGAAGAGGGGAATATTCTTGCCAGCAATCTTGAAGTAAAGCGGGATCGGTTCGGTGAAACGGGCGAAGCCGTCGAAGGATCCACCCTGAAGGCCATGAAGTCGCTTCCGTTCGGGACTGTTTTCGGAGAGGGATTTCCCCCTGAACGCGTCAGCGGATTCTACAAACTGAAGGAGGCTCCGTGGACGATTGTCCTGATCGCTCCCGGAAGCGAGATTCTTTCTCCGATCGTCCGGTTCCACGTATTTTATTCCCTTGTGGGCGGGATATTCATCCTGATGGTCCTGATTCTGATCCGATTCGTTACCGGAAAGACCGTATCGTCCATCAGAAAAGTTTCCGATGCGGCCTTCCGGATCTCCGAAGGCGACTACGACGTTACTCTTCCGGTGACCACGCAGGACGAAGTCGGGGAGCTTACCGAAAGTTTCAATAAAATGGCCTCCCAGCTCGAAGACAGGGCCCATATCAAATACTGCCTGAACCTGGCGAGCGAAGTTCAGAAAAACCTGCTGCCGGCGGACGGAATGCAGTTCGACGGCCTGGATATCGCCGGGCAGAGCATCTATTCCGAAGAGACCGGGGGAGACTACTACGACTTCCTGGAATTGCCGGAATTCGGCCGCAACCGGATCGGCATCGTCGTAGGGGATGTCTCAGACCATGGCGTCGCGGCAGCGCTGCTGATGACCACCGCGCGGGCGCTGATTCACGGCCGGATCACCCAGACTGGAGGTCTGGCCGAGATCGTTACGGATGTAAACCGGCTGTTGTGCAGCGACACCGACCGGAGCGGAAATTTCATGACCTTGTTTTTTTCCGTCATCGATCTGACCCGAAAAGAACTTCACTGGGTACGGGCGGGGCACGACCCGGCGATTTTCTATGATTCGGCAAGGGACAAATTCGAAGAGCTCGGCGGAAGCGGAATGGCGCTCGGGGTCGACAAGGGCTACCGGTTTAAATCCTACTCGCGAAAAGGATGGGGCTACGGGCATATTCTATTGATCGGAACAGACGGGCTCTGGGATACGCAAAATCCGGCCGGGGAATACTACGGAAAGGACCGCCTGCGGGATCTGCTTCGCCGGTACAGCCATGCTTCGGCAGCAGGAATCCTGAAAGCCGTAACGGATGAGCTCAAGGAATTTCGCGGCAGCGGGGACCAGGAAGACGATGTCACCCTGGTGGTGATAAAGGCGAAATCGGAAGAACTGTAGCTCGTTGAAATCGTTGAACGTTGAAATCGTTGAAATCGTTTAGGGATTGACGCGCAACGTGCAACGACTTCAACGTGCAACGTGCAACGTATTTAGAAAGGGGCATCTATGAAACCGATTCGATGGCGGTTCTTATTCATGGTTGCGGCAGTCTTTTGTTCTGTAGCGACCTGGCTGCTTTCCGCCGGGAAGAACGCTGCGGCTGCGGAAAAAAACGAATCTGCAATGACCGAGCGGGTGCGAATCCATGACCTTGTCGTTTATGCCTACGAGAACAATCCTGCAATCCAACAGGCGAGGGCTCAATGGAAATCGGTGGTCGAGAACTATCGCGTGATCACCGGCTATCCGGACCCCCAGGTGCTGGTGACCTATTTTCCCGAGCCGATCGAGACCCGCCTGGGGCCGCAGGACTGGACCGCGACGCTGATGCAGGTCATTCCGTTTCCCGGTAGGCTTTCAAAGGCCGGCTCGATCGTTCAGGCCGATGCGCAAATCGCCCGCTTGAACCTGGACAAAACCATCCGGGATGTCATCGTCTCCATCTACGAAAGCTATTTCGAGCTCCTCTATGTCCAGGAAGCCGTACAGGTCGCCGAGAAGAACCTCGAACTGTTGCGGCATCTGCGCAAGGTGGCCGAAAGCGCTTATGCCCTCGAAAAGACGGCGTTTATCGATGTGGTCCGGGCGCAGTCCCAGCAGGGGCAGCTCCAGTACGATATCCTTCTCCTCGAAGAGCTTGCCGAAACCGAGAAAGCACGGCTGAACGGAATCCTGAGTCGCCCGCCGGATGCCCCCTTCGGCCGCTTCGCGGAAAGGCCGGTACAGCCAATCGATTTTACCCTGGATGCGCTTTACCGGCTGGCGGAAGCCAACCGGGAAGAGATCCGGATTGCCGAAGCCGGGGTCGAAAGAGCCGGTCTTCAGGTCGAGCTGGCCGGATACGAATACCTGCCCGAATTCAGAATCGGGGTTTTTTACAGCAGCATCGGGGATCCGGAGGTTCCTGTAGCCCCGCCTGATGCCGGCAGGGATGCAGTGGGGGTACAGGCAGGCTTTTCGGTTCCGCTCTGGTTCGGAAAAAACAGCGGCCGAACGGCGCAGGCACAGGCCGGGTTGGTGCAGGCCAGGGCAAACCGGACCGCCCGAGTCAACGAAACCTTCACCGGGATTCGGGCCGCTTTTTTCCGGCTTCAGAATGCCGGCCGGCTGATGGAGCTCTATTCGGTGCAGCTTCTGCCCCAAGCGGCAAAAGCCATGGAAGTTGCCGAAAGTTGGTTTCAGGAGGGGCAGGGGAGCTTTTCCGATTTCGTGGAAACCCAGGCGGTATGGTACAATTTCAACCTATCCTTGGCCCGGGCCCGCTCCGATTACGGAAAATCTCTTGCGCGCCTGGAGGGCCTTGTCGGGCAAAGTCTTTCGACCGAAGGAGGAGTTGCGCCCGAGCGGCTCGGAAAGGAAACGCCATGAAAGGAAAAATTCTGCTTGCGGTAATTGCCGTATGGCTGCCCGCCGAAGGCGGGCATGGCGGCTACCTGGAGATGATGAACAACCTTCAGGGTTATCGACCTCCGGAATATTTTCAGCGCCAGCTTCAGGAATCGGAAGGCAAACCTACGGTGCAGAAAGACGCACGGGATGAGGATATGGGCAGAGCCCTGGCCGCAGCCGAAAAAGAATTCACTTCGGCCGCCGCACGATGGCGGGAAGCATTAGCGCTTCAGAGAGATGAGGAACTCTTTTTCAAACCCGATGCGCGGCTTTGGAAGCGGCTTGAGGGCGCGAAAACTCAGCCGCAGGCTGCCGCCGATGCATTGTCCGGCCGGTTTTCAGCCGATACCTTGGCCACCCTGGTACTTCTCCGAA
>QZKK01000068.1 GCA_003599475.1 Desulfobacteraceae bacterium | reverse complement strand
GTGACGAATTTACTTGCTCAGGACTTAGTGCCGAGCAAGCAATTATATCTACCCAGTGCCTGATAATACGTCACAATAATTGCGCGTCGAAGCACTTAGATCGAGGCGGGCCCTCTTGACCCGGATCTTTACTTTCATGAACCGATCTTGTCAATGGGAAACACCGCAGAAAATGTCATGAAAGATCCCCTCTTCTCTTATCGAATCGAGAGACCATGCGGGTTTCAAATCGGATTTGTGCGCTCTTTTCCCTCCCGTTTCAGCGTCTCTGCGCGAGAATGGGAATACGACACCTACGGATTTTTTGATTCATTCGTTTTTGCCTTGGATTTCACCGTGATGCTGTCCATCTGGAAAGAGTTGACGATGACCACTCCGTTTTCCACATCGAAAAATTTCGAGGTCCCGGTGTCCACCTCGAAGACCCAGACCCCGCTGCTCTCTTTTTCCTTGAAGAACTGGTAGCTTCCATCCGAAGACGGCGGAGCCGGCAATCGAAACCCGGATAGGATCAAAAAAGAGAGTGCGGCCAATACTCCAAACAGAACGTATTTCATTTTGTTACGGATGTCCGGTTGCATGTCCTTACCTCCTTTTTTGTAAGCGTTCTGGGTACAAATATCTGGACAGGATTCTATTTATAGCCGAAAACCGGGCCTTATGGAACCCGAGCCGGTCTCGATCGAGCGGAAAGCGGGCAGAGGCGTTTCATTTGGCAGAAAGATGGAGGGAAGGAATCATACGGGCGGTCGCCACCGGTATCTGTCGACGGCATGGCCGGCCGGGCATCTTTTCTCCTCGATGTGTGCGGTGAACTCATCCTCGAAATAGCGGAGTGCCGCCATCACAGGACCCGGTGTGAGCTGGCCCAGCGCGCAAAGGCAGCTTGTTTCCATCCCCGCGGCGAGCTTTCGAATGAGGGCCAAATCTTCCGGCTTTCCCCGCCCTGCACAGATCCGCGTCAGCACCTCCAGCATCCGCTTCCCTCCGGACCGGCAGGGGATGCACTTTCCGCAGCTTTCGGCGGTGGCAAAGGTTAAGAAGAACTTGGCAAACTCCACCATGCAGGTGCCTTCGTCCACCACGATCATGCCGCCCGAGCCCATGACCGCCCCCACATCCTTGAGGGAATCGAAATCGACTTTGACATTGAGGTGCTGGGGCGGGATGCATCCTCCCAGGGGGCCTCCGGTCTGAACCGCCTTGAATTCCGCCGGCCCGTAGAATCCGGGTGGAAAACCTTAAACCGGTAGATAGACCCATTGGAATGAACCGATGACAGAGATCGCCCCAAAATCCGATATGGAGGTGGATAAAAATGGTCAAAGTATGGGATCCTTTCGTTCGTTTCTTTCACTGGGCACTCGTCCTTGCGGTTATCTCGCAATTTTTCACGGCCGAATCCATGACCGGGGTTCATGTCTGGGTGGGAACCGGGATTGCCGTCCTTTTGGCGGCGCGCGTGATCTGGGGCTTCATCGGGACAAAGCATGCCCGTTTTTCCGATTTCGTCTATTCGCCCCGGGAGGTCTTCGCCTATCTGAAAAGCATGCTCCGGCGAAACCCGAAACACTACGTCGGGCACAGTCCGGCCGGAGGCGCCATGGTGTACCTCCTGCTGGGGGTCCTGCTGCTGACCGCTGCGGCAGGATTGAAAACGGCCGGCGCGATGGGCCAGGGCCCGCTGGCTCAACGAACGACAGTCTCGCTTGCCTGGGCGGATGGAGATGACGACGACGAGGATGAGGGTCGAAAAGGAAGCGGCGGAGGCGGTGCCGCCGATTACTGGAAGGAGATCCACGAAGTTCTGGCCGGAACGATGATCTTTCTTATAATCCTTCATGTCGCCGGCGTTCTGCAGCGAGCTTCCTGCACAAGGAAAACCTGACCCTGGCCATGATCACGGGCAAAAAACCGTCGCGGGTGCACGGAGCGGATCAGATGCCTACGGCGTCATCCCCGTGACAAGATGGGCGGAGGTCTGGAAGGAAACACTTCCTTCCCTGGTGACATAGGACCGGAGGTCGTTTTCGGCCTTCTTCAGAATGCGGGCGATCCGGTTCTCCGATAAAACAACACCCATTACCGGCAGCCAGCCCCTGAGATCGGCCTCAACAAGTGGTTTGAGCTATTCCGCTTCGGCGTCATCTGCCAATCGTTATTCGTTGACAGTTCCTTTCTATTCCGATAGATACACTGCCTGAAGCCAAGAATTGGCTCCTTTCGTTCACAACGGGATTTGGAATCATGGGCACAAAACCCGTTCTCTCGCCAAGCCCGTTCTCTTTCGACAAATGATAGGAACGTGTGACGATGTCCCTTGCCTTAAACAAACCCAAACTCGATAATCTTGCCGATGAAATATGGAAGTCTGCCGAACGGCTGCGCGGAAAGTTCAAGGCTTACGAGTACCAAAATGTCATCCTGCCTATCATCGTTATCCGTCGTCTCGAGTGCGTCCTCATCAAGTGGCGTGAGGATAAAGCGGCCGAAGTCCTGGCGAAGCGCCCGAAGCTCACCGAAAAGGAACTTGCGAAGCTGGTCAAGAGCCTGGAGATCAGCACGGCCCCGTTCTCCAACAAAACGGGCTGGACCTTGAGGAAGGTATATGAGGAAGATCATACGCTGCTTGAGGAGAACTTCCGAGCCTACATCTCCGGATTTTCGAAGAACGTCGATGACATCATCGAAAACTTCAACTACCGCGCCATTATCGGCCAGATGGTGAAGAACAACCGCCTTGCCCCTATCCTGGGCCAGTACAAGGAGTTGGAGCTTGGTCCGGACAAGCTGTCGCCTTTGGAGATGGGGTATATCTACGAGGAGATCCTGCGGCGCTTTTCGGAACAAAGCGGCGAAGAGGCCGGAGAGCACTTTACTCCGCGGGAAGTGATTCGGTTGATGGTCGAACTGCTCGATATCCCAATCCCCGAACGGCACATCTCCATCTACGATCCGGCCTGCGGGACCGGCGGCATGTTGTCGGTGGCGAAAGAGCATCTACTGGACCGGGCCAAGACGGCCGAGCAAAAGGCGGACGTCAGCAAGTACGTCACCGTTCACGGTCAGGAGATGTCGCCGACGAACTATGCCATCTGCCAGGCCGATTTGCTGATTAAAAAGGACCAGCAGGCCAAGGTGTGCCTCGGAAACTCGCTCATCCCTCACGATCCGCATAGCAGGGAGCCGGGAGACCAGTTCCCGGAAGAAAAGTTTCGCTTCGACTTCATGTTGTCCAATCCCCCCTTCGGCGTGACCTGGGGCGGGAAGGACGGCTACGAAACCGAGGCACGAAAGCTGAAGAAGACCCGCTATCAGGCAGGAATGCCGCGAGTGAATGACGGCGCCCTGCTGTTTCTTCAAACCATGATCGCCAAGATGAAACCGTCCGGGCAGGGTGCGAGCCGGATCGCAATCATATTCAACGGCTCCCCGCTATCCAATGGTGACTGCGGATCCGGAGAAAGTGAGATCCGGCGCTGGATACTGGAGAATGATCGGCTCGATGCCATCGTCATGCTGCCGGATCAGCTCTTTTACAATACGGGCATCTTCACCTATGTCTGGCTGCTGAGAAACGACAAGCCCGCTTTGCATCGCGGCCGAGTGATGCTGATCGACGCCCGCCGGCAGTACGAGAAGGAGCCGAAGTCGTTCGGCAATAAGCGAAACCGCATCACCGATGATCACCGTTTCTGGATCAAGGAGCGTTACCGGAAGGGTTGGAAGGATGGCAACACCGGCGAGCACGTAAAGATCTTCCGGCGCGAGGACTTCGCCTACCATAAGGTGAGTGTCGTCTTCTGGCAGCTCGATGAGCACGACAAGCCGGCAGTCGTCACCGAGCCTTACGAAAAGGCTTTCACCGCTGCGAACCTGAAAAAGGAGCAGGAGTTTTACGATAGTGAGCTGACCTTCCGCGTGCGCTTGAAAGCCGCGGATGTCGAAAGGACAGAGACGTTGACGCTAGGCCCGAAGGACAATGCTGCCAGGAAGTTCAAGATCCTGACGGAGGACAAACCGGAGATCGCATCGGTGGAATGGACCCACCGGCATTATGTGAAAGACGACGAGTACATCCCGCACGGGGAGGATATCGAAACGTTCCTTAACCGGGAAATCGCCAAGCCCATCATCCGATGGCAGGACAGCCCTCAGCTCGGCTATGAGATTCTGCCGAACAAGTACTTTTACCGCTATCAGCCGCCCAGGCCTGCAAAGGAGCTGCTGGCCGAGTTCTGGAAGCTGGAAAAGGAGGCGGAGGCGTTGTTGAAAGGACTGGCCCAATGAAAAACGATTTGGCCATCCTGGCTACAGCGGACTATCGCCGGTTTGTCGAGGACCTGAAGAAGCGGGTCACAGATGCACGCATCTCGGCGGCGCGCCATGTGAATCGCGAACTAATCCTGCTCTACTGGGACATCGGCCAAGGTATTGACGAGAAGCAGAAAACCCACAACTGGGGCGATGCGGTCGTGGAGATGGTAGCCCGCGATCTCAAGGCTGCATTTCCCGGGTCTACCGGTTTTTCGCCCCAAAACGTGTGGCGGATGCGCCAGTTTTACCGGGACCACACCGATGCACAATTTCTCGCACAGCTTGTGAGAGAATTGACCCGCAAAGGGAAGCCGGTTCCTAAGAGTGAAAATCTCTCACAGCTTGTGAGAGAATTGGTCGCGGCAGTGCCATGGGGCCACCATGCAAACGCCCTGGCCAAACTCTCCGATCCCGCGGCCCGGCTCTGGTATCTCAGGGCCACAGCCCACCTCGGCTGGTCCCGCAATGTCCTTTTGAACCAGATCAAGGCCGGGGCATACGAACGCTGTGCCACGGAGAAGAAGACGCACAACTTCGCACTCGCCCTGCCGGACCATCTGGCAGAGCAGGCCGACGAGATGCTCAAGAGCTCCTACAACCTCGAATTTTTAGGCATCCGCCGGGCGGTCACGGAACGGGCCATTGAAGACCGCCTGATCGAACGGCTGCGGGACTTTATCCTCGAACTCGGCTACGGCTTCTGCTTTGTGGGCAGGCAGCACCGCATCGCTCTCGGCAAAAAGGAGTACTTCATCGACCTGCTGTTTTACCATCGGTTTCTCAAGGCGCTCGTGGCGTTCGAATTGAAGGTGGGTGATTTCGAGCCGGAATATGCGGGCAAGATGGATTTCTATCTGAATCTCCTCAACGACAAAGAGCGCGGCCCAGGGGACAACCCCTCTATCGGGATCATCCTCTGCGCCGAGAAGGACGACGTCGAAGTCGAGTACGCGCTCAAGACCAAGCAGAACCCAATCGGGGTAGCCGAGTATCAGCTCCTGTCGAAACTGCCGGCCGAGATGAAAGGAAAGCTGCCGAGTGCCAGACAACTTGCAGATGCCGTGCGTACCGCTATGCCTGGGAAAGGAGGGATGCTGTCATGAGTAGCGGGGAAATGACTGCACGATTTCTGGGACTTGGAGGACATCAAATAGAAGATGCTGCCCAGGTCGAAAGGCTGAAGAATCCTCCACCCAAAAAATGCGCTCGTGCGCCATGGGCGGAGACGTTACCGTATGGGTGGAAGCTGTGTCGGCTCAAATCAATAGCGAATATCCGCTATGGTCTTGGACAGCCTCCGCCCGAGCTCTCATCCGGAGTTGCAATGATTCGTGCCACGGATGTCGATGCGGGTAGAATTCGAACAACAGACCTTCTGCGGGTTGACCCTGATTTACTGCCCCAGGGCAGAAACCCTTATTTGAAGGCTGCAGAAATCATCGTGGTGCGTAGCGGTGCATACACGGGCGATTCAGCAATAATTCCTACCGAACTGGAAGGCGCCGTCGCTGGATACGACATGGTAGCCACTGTGACAAGGGCGTCGCCGCACTTTGTTGCGTACGCGCTCCTGAGTCAATACGTTTTGCAGGATCAAATCCACCTATTGAGTCTGCGTGCCGCTCAACCACACCTTAACGCGGAGGAACTAGGCAGCATCATTTTGATGCTGCCGCCCAGCCTTCGTGAGCAAGAGCGGATTGTAACGTATCTTGATGCAATTTGTTCCGCGATTGATGCGGCAGTGGCTGCCAAGCGGCACCAAATTCAAGCCCTGAATTCACTGAGGGAGAGTCTGGTCGAAGGTGTGATAACCAGAGGAGTCCGCACGGGCGCAAAGACAAGGCCAGTCAATGAGGAATGGATCAGAGAGATTCCAGCCCATTGGGAGGTGTGTCGGATCAAACGCATTGTCTCCCGTGTCGACTACGGCATCTCCAAAAGCACTGAGCCGGATGGACGGCATCCGGTACTGAAGATGGGGCATATCCAGCACGGCGAGATCGACTTCCGTCATCTTGATTTCGTTGATGAGGTGACATCTGATCTCCTATTGGAAACTGGCGATTTGCTCTACAACCGAACGAACAGTCCTGACCAGGTCGGTAAGGCCGCTGTCTTTCGTCGTGGCAGGACAGACGAGGTAACGTTCGCTTCCTACTTGGTACGGCTCCGAACGAACCACCTTGCGAATCCGTATTTTCTCAACTATGTCGTCAATTGCAGCAGGTTTCTCTCCTTTGCAAGAAGGTTAGCAATACCGTCCGTCCAACAATCGAACCTCAATTCGACTAGATATTGCCGGATACTCATCCCGAAGCCTCCGATTAAAGAGCAACGCGAGATCGCAGCCTATCTCGACGACAGAATGGAGGAAACTACTCGCGTAATTACGGCCATTGAATCGCAAATTATTACTCTAAATGAGTACCGCAAGTCCTTGATCCATGAATGCGTCACCGGGCAGCGGCGCATTTCCGAGGAAGACCTGAAAAGGGTGAGGGCGCATGGCTAAGAGAAAAGCACCCGAGCTGAATTTTCAGCAGCATATCGCAGACTTTCTCGTCCGCGAACACATGTATGGGGTGCTTGAACAAACCGAAATCACGGATACGGATCATTGCATCGCCGAAGATCATCTCTGGGCCTTCCTCAAGGCTACACAGGCCGACACACTCAAGAAATTGACCGACGACTACGGAACCGATGCGCGGGAAGAGGTATTCCGGGCGCTCCGGAAGGAGTTGGAGTACACGCCTCTCTGGGTGATTTTTCGTGACGGGCTCAAGGTGCGCGGGCTGGAGTTCCGGCTTTTTTACCCGAAACCGCGCTCCAGCGAAAGCGCTGCCGTCAAGAAGCATGGCGAGAACCGGATCACCTTTCGCCACCACTTCTATTTCGATGAGATGAACCAGGAGGTCGACTTCGTCTTATTCCTGAACGGCCTGCCGATCGTAGTGCTCGAAGTGAAGCACGAAAAGAACCAGAACGTGCATGACGCGGTTGCGCAGTTCGCCGGTCGCAATCACGCCCGCAAGATCTTTCAGCATCCCTTCCTGTACCTGGCCGCAGATACCGGCGATGTGATGGCCGCAACCGACCCCCGACGAGTTGAAAACTTCCGCTGGCATAACACGGGGCTTACAAACATTCCACTGAGTGAAAAGGAATACCCGGTCGAGTTCCTCTACCGCAAGGTCTTATCCAAGGATGAATTACTGGAGGCCCTGTCATTCTTTCTGATCCGTGTGCCAAAGCGGGACGCGGAGGGGGACAAGCCGGAACGTCCGGCCTTCACCATCTTGCCGCGCTACCATCAGAGTCGAATGGTGCGGAAGGTGGCGGACGATGCACTTTCCCATTTCGCGGCATCCGGTGATATCGGGCGCAAGTACCTCATCCACCATTCGGCCGGCAGCGGCAAGACGCTCTCGATCTGCTGGCTGGCAGATCGACTCCACAGCCTTTTCAAGCCCGGCACAAGCGATAAGCTCGTGGATTTCGTTTTCATCCTGACGGATAGAAAGTCGCTTGACACGAACATCCGTGAGGACATCGAGAAGTTCGCGCATCTGAAAGATATCGTCGGAATTGCCGTGAGATCCGACGATCTGCCGCGTTTCCTGAAGGAGCGAAAGCCGATTATCGTCACCACGCAACAGAAATTCGCATGGGTTCTCGAGCAGATCGAAAAGAATCCCGGCCTGAAGAGCCTGCGCGTAGCATTCCTCATCGACGAGGCCCATCGGTCGCAGGAAGGACAAATGGGTGTCGCCATTCGGGTCCCCTTTCGAAAATCCGAGGACCCGGACGCCGAGGATGCGGCGGAAGATACTGCCGATGAAGAGGAGAAGATCGCAAAGATCATCCGCGAGCACGACCTCAACCAGCTTTTTGTTGCATTCACAGCCACGCCAGCACCGGCCACGTTGACCCTGTTTGGTGCGCCGTTTGACGTCTACACTGAGGCGGAGGCTATTGCCGAAGGGTACATCGTCGATGTGGCGGCCAGCATCATCTCCTACAAGACGCTATATAATCTGCACTGCCCGATCGTGCCTAAACCCGACGAAGAAAGATCGTACCCAAAAGGGGTTGTGTCCAAGGCCCTGCAGAATGTGGCCTTCCAGGATGACGAGCTCATTCAGTACAAGGCGGAGGTGATGCTCCGGATTTTCGAGAAAGATGTGAAGCCGCTTATCGATGGGCGCGCAAAGGCGATGATCGTCGCCACCTCGCGAGTGGCGGGGTTGCGCTACTTCGACATCGTCAAAGAGAAGCTCAAGGAGCGCGGTGCGGATTACAAGGTGCTGTACGCGTTTTCCGACTTCGTACATCCCGAAACGAATAAGGCAATCAGCGAGCATACCCTTAACGAGTTGAAGGACGGGGAACTGATCGAGAATCGCTTCGAAGGCGACGACTACCGCTTGATGATCGTCGCAAACAAATTTCAGACAGGATTCGACCAGCCGCTGCTCGCCGGCATGTTTCTCGATAAACCGGTCGTTGATCGAAACGCAGTGCAGACGGTGTCCCGTCTGAATCGGTGCCATGAAGGCAAAAAGGTCGTTGTGGTCGTCGACTTCACCAACAATGCCGCATCCATACTGAAAGCGTTTACCAAATATCGTAAAGGCACACCCTTTGTGCCCGAGGAGCCTGACCAGGAGCTCTGCACCCGGCTCTATTCCGCTATTCTTTCAGCCGGCGTCTTCACCCAGAAGGATGCACACGACCTTGTGGGTTTTGTTGCAGCGGAAAAGGACGCGCAGGCGCAGCTTCTAGTCAATGCCTTGCGCGTGCGCTTCCAGGCAAAGCTCACGTCTTCGGAGGACCGCAAGAATTTCGTGTACATGCTTGCACGGTTTTCAAAGAGCTTCCACTTTCTGACTTGCTTCTTCATCTTTTCCGACGAACTGAAGGAATTCGTCGCATTCGCAGAGTACGTAGGGCCTCAGCTCATCAAACAGGGCAGCGTATCCGAACTGATGAAACAGCTCAGGCAGACCGAGGTGGTAAAGGCGGCTGTCCAGTACCAGGGAGAGGTGCGGAGCAGCGGCGGAGTGGTCAAGCTACGCCCGGGCGGAGGCAAAAAGGGTGTGGGGCCGCCTCCGAAGAAGATCTCCGTTCAGGAAATGATCGGCGAGATCCGGAGAAAGTTCAACATCAGCGACGAGGAAGCACTCTATATCAGAAAGGTCACTGAGTTGAAGGCCTCGGACCCTGTAATACGCAGCACCGTACAAGCCCATATCGATGACCTCATTTATCTGCAGGGAGCCTACAGGGGACAGGTGAACGGCGAGATACAAGTCGTGTACAACGACTGGGCCCGCTATGAGGAATTAGCAGACCCCAAATATACCGACACGGGCGGCATCTTTGACATTATGGCTGTAACGGTGATCCAAACCCATTTCTCAGCGTGAAGAAATGACCAGGCGCATCATCGATATTCCCGAACAGGACCGGCCGCGGGAGAAGCTCCTTCGCAAAGGGGCGGCAGCCTTGAGCGACCAGGAATTGTTAGCCGTGCTGCTCGGCAAGGGCACTCCCAGTATGGATGTGATGAAACTCGCCGGCAAGCTTTCGCGGATTCTTGACGATAAGGGACTGAGTGTCCGGGCCGAGGATCTCATTGGGCAAGAGGGCGTAGGGGAGGCGAAGGCAACCCTGATTCTCGCTGCCATCGAGTTCGCCCGACGCCGCATCAAACCGGAGGGAGTGAAGATCGAGACACCGGCCGATCTGTTGCCCCATATAAAACATTATGCGGATCGCAAACAAGAGCACTTTCTATGCGCCAGCATAAACGGTGCGAACGAAATCTTGAACATACGTGTCGTTTCCATTGGGCTGATTGACAGAGCGCCGGTTCACCCGCGAGAGGTATTTGCAGACGCATTATCCGATCGGGCTTCTGCGATCATTGTAGCCCACAATCACCCCGCAGGAAGTCCGGAGCCGTCGGCAACCGATGTGGAGATCACTGCCCAACTCAAGTCTGCGGGATCGGTAGTCGGAATCGCGCTGTTGGACCATATCATCTTCAACCGGAGCGGTTACTATAGCTTTCTCGAAGCTGGGCGGCTTTAGCCGCAAGGTCTTTTTGAGCTTTGCTTTGAAGAGACCGTCCCTATCATCCAAAACTCCAACCACTGGTTGGAGGAATCAGTTGGTCGAAACACCTTGTCATCATGGGGCGCTGCAAGGATGTACTCCGGCAGCCGGGCGAGGGAGCATGAGTTTCCGCTGTGGTTAGCAAAATCATCTCTTCTGGATGGGGATGTTTCGATACGGCATATCTGACATTTTCCAGAAACTGTCTGGAAAATCAGCCAAATTAGGCTTGGGTTCTGTAATTTTGGATGAAGAATTTGCCCGACATTGCCGGGCAAATCGGACCGGAGGGAGACGGGTTAAACGCAGGGCACATCCCGGGCAGTCTTTCACATCATGCCGATATTCCCGGCGGTTGTATCGGCCGAATCCGCATTGAAAATCAAATCACCTTCATCGATGTGCAGGAAAAGTTTGTCGACCTGGTCCCGGCAAAAAAATCCTCATACCGTATCGGAAGGCGGCGGATCTATATCGACCGCGCCTGAGAGGGCCGAAAGGAGTGAGACGTCCGTTTTCATTCAAAAACTTGAACGAAAGCTTGCCGGTCAATCCAGTACCGCTTCAGATCAACAGCATCAGCAGGCGATCGAGGCTCATCACCCAGGTTCGATCCGGATGCTTTTGCAGGATTCCCGGCCTGTCCACTACTTGGATGCCTGCCGGAATAAATCCGGAAAACCATTTTTTCCTGTTCGACAGGGATCGGGAAAGCAGAACATCTCCGGACTTGGCCTCTACCGTCAAAACCGGGCGGTTATCCCGGCAAACCACGAAATCGATTTCCTGTCCATCCAGGGTCCGTAGATAATAAAGGCGATAATCCCCGAATCCCATATCGGTCAGCATGAGACAGGTTCGATAAAGGGCAGTCGCGGCGATATTCTCTATGCGACATCCGTTCTCCGGCGCATAGGTCCAGTCCAGAAAGTACCACTTCTTTTCCTTTGTAAGACCCCGGGAAACCTTCTTGTGCCAGGGGGATATCGGAAAAACGAGATACAGGCGCCTCAGTTGTTCGAGCCATTTTTTCACCGTGGTATGCGCCACTTCCAGATTCCTAGCCAAATTCGCCATGGAAAGCGGTGAACCGACCCGGCTTGGAAGCAGCAGGGCAAGGTTTTCCAGTTTGTCCAGCTCAACCACCCGGCTGATCTCTCGAACTTCTTCACGGACCAGAAGTGTAATGTAATCCCGATGCCAGATACGGGAAAACCGATCCTGTTGGCGAAGAAAGGGTTCGGGAAACGGACCCAGCCTCCTCAGGGATTCGAAAGCATCGTGTCCATCAAAAGCCTCAAAGGATTCGATGTCCAGGCTCAGCCTTTCAGCGACCTCCTGCGGCCCTTCGCCGGCCAAAAAACAGGAATGTCGGGGCTTTCCAAGAGCTTCGGGAAGACTCAGCGGCAACATGTGAAAGAGGCTGTAACGACCAACGAGCGAATCACCGGACCGGCGAAAGAGATCCAGACGCGCGCTCCCGGTGACAAGGAAGCGAAATTCATCTCCGAAAAGATCGTAGGCTCCTTTTAAAATGTCCCGCCATCGCTGGCGTTTGTGAATCTCGTCGAATACGATCCATGGATCAGGTATTCCAAGGGCTCGGGCCGGCGATTCGAAAAAACGGGGATCTTCCAAATACTCGCGCCGGGTTGTCGGATCATCCCAGTTGAAATAGAGCGAATTGCAGCCTTTTTCTTCCAGCAGGCGTCTGGCGAGGCGTGTTTTCCCGACCTGTCTCGGTCCGGCGATGAACACCATGTGCTGCCCGATCAGGTCCTGGTCGAAGGCGTATGCTTCAATGCTTCTGCGAACATATTCTGAGCTCATGCGCTCAATTTATCGCGATAATATGAGCCTGTCAAATCACATTATCGAGAGAATTCCTTGGAGTCACAGCCTGCTGATTTCAAGAAATAAGCCGTGTCTGCTGCTGCGGCGCCATGTCCGGCCACCCGCCTCCGGTGCAGGCGCTATTATGATTTCACCGAGACCCGATAGATTTCTCTCACAAATTGTGAGAGAAATCATCGAAGACGCTTCGGAAAGACTGGGCATCCTTTCTGGAACAGCCTTTTCCAGCGTTTCCATATCGATCGTGCGGGCAATGAACCGGAGGAGCTTAGGATATCAACGGCGGTTTTTTCTCCTCGATGCCTTGGCCATATTCTTCTTCTTTTTCTGATCTTTTTTTTGCTTTTTGTTCGAAGTGCGCGATGCCGGAGGATGCACCGCAGGATAGGAAATCGGAAGCGGTCCTTTGGGCTCGGGATTGAAACAGGCCCACCAGGACATACGGGCATGGAGGTTGTCCAGACTGTTTCTCTCGAAATCCTTCCGGAATTCTCGAAGGCAGCTTTCCCTGCCTCGATCAAGATTTCTCTCAAAGGACGGATAGCCGATCATTCCCGGATTGATGACGCCATCTTCGAAGGCGCGGCGGATGGTGTCCATCAATTCTTCCGGATACAAATCGTTGACAAGGCAAGCCAGAAGCCCCCAGAAATCGGAGTCTTCACTCGCTTCATCGCCGGTAAACAAATTTCCATAAAATGCCAGTACTTCTTCGCGGCTGACAATGCCTTCAAGGACCGCATAAGCCATGGCATGCAGCGCCGAAGATCGGCAGTAATCATCCGCACTTTTATTCAACGCCAGAGACTTTATCCGATCGAGAGAACCGTTGCAGGTTCGCAGCAGAATCATCGGCAGATCTTCGGTCACGATATCTCCGAACAGGTCATGGGAGAGCCTTCCCGGAATGCTGAAAACGTCTACGATCACCTTATGCGCCTCAGGTTCCCTGAAGTGGCCGAGAAGCATCACCGCATAGGTAAGATCGAAAAGATCCGGGTTTTCGATGTATTTCCCCGGATCGGAAAGGAGATTCTCCAGAACCTCGATCAAACAGGGGGTGATCTCGTCCTTTCTTTCCACTGCCGCATCCACCAGACCCCGGTGATAGACGCCGTTAAAATTCCTGAATCCTTCCAATATCTCAGCTATTTTCGAATCCATCATGCGAATCTCCACCTTATTTCTGCCATAGCCGAATTCGCTTTCCAACTTCCTCATTCGAGATTACACGTCCCTCGCGAACGTCTTTTAGGCCCCGCTCAACCATCCCCGCAAATGCCAGTTCTCTCACTATTTCTTCATAGGTGGCATCCTCTGGTTGGTTTTCGACGATCTCTTTTATTCTTTCTTTGGTAGTCATATAATTTTTGTTCTTCCTTGCTACGCCATCGCTCTGCGACTTTTCAGCGGCACAGTCGCTGCTCGACGCAAACGGTCAGCGGATCAGGGAGAGGGGATCAAGCCGAGCAGTTTTGCGGCATTTTCATAAAACACCCTGTTGAGCGCCGTTTCGTCCAGTCCGGAAACCCGCACCCGCTGCATTTCCACCGAGTGGTCATGAAAAGGGGCGTCCGATCCGTACATCACCCGGTCCGATCCGACCAATTCATAAGCCTCTTTAATCTTCGTATGCATGGGCATCCCCGAGGTCTCAAGATAAATATTGGAATATTTCCTTGCGGTCGTGATGGCACCGTGGATGTAGAGCCCGTGTCCGTGTCCCATGTGCCCCATGATGATGGGAACATCCGGGAAACGCTCTGCGACCTCTCCGATCTGCCAGGGCAGCGAAAAGGGCGGATGTCCCGAATGAAACAGGACCGGAACCTGGAACTGCCTTGCCTGCTCCATGATCGGCACAACCGTTTCGTCGCCGGGGATGAACGCATGGAACAGGGGATGCAGTTTGATCCCCCGAAACCCCCAGTCGCCAAGGGCGCGCTTTACCTCATCCAGTGCCTTTTGCCCCTCGTTGGGGTTCACCCAGACAAAGCCGATCAGACGATCCGGATATTTTTGAACCGCCCGACGGACGATGTCATTCGGGATCATGAAAACGACGGTTTTCTCGATATGGAAGCGGTCCATGTCGGAAAGAAGCTGGTCATCTGAAATCCGGACATTGGCCCAGCCCCCGAAATCCCCGATATGCGCGTGGGCGTCGATCACTTTTTGCTGTTCCATTGAAAACCTCCTTTGTTGTCAGAACCGAATAAAAATTCCCATGTCCGCAAAGAAGCTGACGAGAACGCCCCCGGCGGAAACAGCGATGTTTAAGGCCAGGAACCAGCCGTCCCGGATCGTCATTCTTCTTTCGGTCAGGGTCGTGCGCCGGGCGACGGCGCCGAAGGCCCTTGAATTCATCGAGTCGGCGATATTTCCGGCCCGGATATAGGCGCAGTTGATGGCCGGAAGCAACAGCGCCGCCGTGGATTTCAACTTGACGAGAAAATTCCCCTGGTCCAAACGGTGCCCCCGGGCTTTCTGGGCTTCTGAGATCATGGAAATGTCCCTGAAGAGCACCGGAATATAATTGATCGCCAGTCCGCAGATGAAGGCCAACTTATAGGGTATTTTCATCAGCATCATGCCTTCGACCAGCTCGGTGATCTCGATCAAGAGCATAAAGAGCGCCGCAGCGCCGCTGAACGTCAGCAACACCATGCCCCTTGTAATTCCCATGTAGAGGCTTTCCCGGGTGATGACCACGGGCGAATGGGAAAATGCCTGGGGAAGAAGATAATTCCACGGATAGTTGAAGGGAAACCGGAAGATGACCGTCTGGTCGAGGGTGTGAACCAGCGGCAGTAAAAGGAGGTTGAAAAAAAAGACCATCCCGAAAAGGGGGAGTACGATCCGGATCATGGCGAGCTGTTTACGGGTCACCCCTGCAAGACGCCCCAGAATCAGGATGTAGGCAAACAGCGCCGCCAGGGCAAACAGATTGTCCAGGACCATGAATCCGGTGGCGAACATCAGGCCGAACCAGATGATTTTTGTGCGCGGATCGAGTTTATGGAGCCGGCTGTCCCCTTTTTTACCGAGCATATCCTGGATGAGCCGATCACTGGGCAGCAGCACGATGATTCTCCGTTTTCCTGATTTCTTCAACCAGTTGTGCGGTGCTGAACAATAGCGGTGAGCACCCCCGATCCGAAAGGGAGCGGGCGATTTGCGTCACCGGCAGCAGCTTGCCGTTGAGATATCCCATAATCTCCGGATCGCACAGGATCCTTTCCGGTTGCCCGGTATCGGCGACGCGTCCTGCCTTCATGATGATGACGCGATTCAAGCGGGTCGATTCCGCCCACATGCGGATGCCGTGGGAGATGGATATGATGACCCGGTTTTCATTATGGTACTCTTCGATGATCCGAATGATGTTTTTCGTCTCTTTGCCGTCCAGATTGGCGGTGGCCTCATCGAAGATCACGATCGCAGGATCGTAGATCAGGACGGAGGCGACGGTCACTTTCTTCTTCTCGCTGCCGCTGAGCTCCTGCGGGGAACGGTCCAAAAGCTCTTTCAGGTTGAATTGCTCCGAAATCCGCTCGATCTTTTCGGTGATCCGGTCTTCGGGCACCCTGAAATTTCTCAAGGAAAAGGCCAGCTCCTCCCGGACGGTGGCCTTGTGGAGCTGGTGGTCCGGATTCTGAAACAGAAAACCGACCTTCCGGGCGAGCTCGGAGGTAGGGACCCCTTTGATGTCCCGTCCGCCGAGGAAGACAGTTCCCTCCGTGGGGCGCAGGAGGCCGTTGATGTGCTTCGCCAGGGTTGTTTTCCCGGAACCGTTCCATCCCGAAAGCAGAATGAAGTCACCCGGATAAAATTCCAGATTGATGTCGTCGAGCGCATCGACTCCGTTGGGATACCTGAAGTCTACGTGGGTAAAGCGGACCATCGGTTCCGCAGCGGCGCGGGAATCCGCCTTCGGGGGGATCTCCGGCGCCTGCTGTTTCCGGCCGACGACCCTCCGGAGCTTGTCGATGGTCTCTTCGAGCGACGGTTGGATGATTTCAGCGGTCAGCCCTGTCTCGACCAGGGCAAAGGAACATTCCAGAAACTGCGGCGCGATCACGGGCAGGCTCCGGAGGTCCAATTCGTGGATCATCTGCCGGGGCGTGCCGTTGAATGCAATCCGTCCCTGATCCAGAAGAAGGATGCGATCGGCGAATTCGAAGGTTTCCGAGAGATCCGGGGATATCCATACGATGCTCGTACCCGCTGCATTCAGATCCCGGACGGTTCGAATCACTTTCTCCGATGTGCTCTGATTGAGATGGGACAGGGGGTCGTCCAGGATGAGCACCGGCGTCTGCATGACCAGGCTGGAGGCGATTGCGATCAACTGCTGCTGGCCGGTGGAAAGACGGAACGTCGCCTTGGACCGCAGATCCTGGATCCCGAGCCGGTTTGTCACCGATGCGATGCGTCTGAAGATTTCATCGCGCGGGGTTCCGATATTGCACAGCCCGAATGCGATTTCATCCTCGACCAGGGGTGTCGCGAGCTGATCCTCCGGGTTCGGGAAAACAAACCCCGCGGAAACGGCCAGTTCGCTGACGTTTTTGTGAAGCGTATTGTCGCCGCACACGGTCACGCGGCCTCGAAACTTGCCGCCCGTGGAGTAGGGAACCAGCCCGTTCATGCATTTGCCCAATGTCGTCTTGCCGCTGCTGTTTGCCCCTGTGAGGATGACCCATTCTCCCGGTTCGATCGCCAGACGGATGTCCTCCAATACGGGCCGGGTCATCCGGGGATAGGAGAAGGTCAGATTTTCGATTCGAATGATGGGATCGTGACTCATCTCTGCGTTTCAACCCATGCGCCGGCTTTTCGGTGAAGGATCGGGCTATTCCGGTTTCAAGGCGTCGTTTTTGCGCTGAAAATAGATATCCAGCGTGGATTTTACGGACTCCCTGTAATCAAAAATGCGGGGGAAGCCTCTTCGCAGGGCAAGCCAGACGATCAGCGGAGCGCCGATAGTATAGGCGATGGTAACCAGATCGGCTGCCAACCACTGCACCGCAGAAGGCCACCCCAAAAGGACCATGTATGCAAACGTATATAATACATAGTTGACCAGCCATCCGGCGACGATCCCGATGACGGTTTTCGGCACCGATTTGCCGTCTGAGATGATCCCCGGGAGAAGACCGACAAAAAATTTAATGAAAAACGTCCATGGCGCCCACATTCCGTACCCGAGGACAAGGTCTGCGAGCGTTGCGCCGATGGTTCCGCAAAGCCCGCCCACGAGGCCCCCGAACATCAATCCGGAGAGGATGATCATGGCATTGCCGAAGTGCCAGAATCCCCCGGCCGGCATGGGAATGGCGAACATGGTAAGTACGAACACCAGACCGCTGAAAACGGCGATCAGGGCAATGTCCTTAGCTCCCAATGTACTGAGCCTGGCCTTTACTTTCGCTGCTGTTTCCATGATTTCTTCCTCCTCTGACCCGGGATAATCCGTCCTTGTATCGTATCGTTAATTTTTCCGACCATCATCCTGGAGTATTCCAAAATTTACTCATCGTAGGGGACCTGTAAATAAAAAAACAGATACAGATCTTTGTAAAAATAGCATAACAGATCATGCGGGGGTTTCATTCGGCCTCCAAAAGACCTGTGACCCACCCGGGAGGACCCATCCGAATCCCCGATCCGCGCCCGACTCCCGGCGGTTGCGAAAATGGATGGAGGAAGAAAGAGACGTCGGGTTCGGGCGGAGAATCGCCGGTTTGACAGCCGTTAGAATTTCGAATAGCTTGTGGCAGGATGAAATGGATGCGACGCTTCAAGGCCCCCGTTGCGGATTCAAGGCGTTCCGATGCATACGCTGTTTAAACCCGGGCATCAAAGGTGAGCGGGATGTTCCTGCCGGCGCTGGGGTATGCCCAATTCCGTCTGGTCTGGGTTTCGGGGCTCTTTACGTGGGTCGGACGGTGGGTCGAAACAATCGTGGGGGCCTGGCTCGTTCTGGAACTGACCGGTTCTCCTTTCTGGGTCGGGATGCTCGGGGCCTGCCGCTTTTCTTTGACCTTGCTTGGACCCTTCTGCGGCGCCCTCAGCGACCGTGTCAATGAGCGCCTGGTCCTTTTGACCTCCCAGGTTGTTTATTGCACCGCCACACTGGCCGTTTTGGCGCTGTTTGCCTTATCACTGCTGGAAGTCTGGCATCTCTTCGCTTTCACCTTTATCGGCAGCCTGTGCTATACCTTCGACTATTCGGCCCGATACAGCGTCGCCTGCGGCGTCGTCCTGAATCATCACATCACCTCGGCCGTATCGCTTATGCAGGCGACCAGCGGGATCACCAGCGTGCTTGGACCCCTCATCGGCGGAAATCTGCTGGAAAAAATCGGGGCATCGGCCTGTTTCACGGTCATTGCCTCCGCTTTCCTGCTTTCTTTCCTGGTCCTTTTCCATCTGAAGATCTCGCTCAAGGACTGCCGGAGCAAAGGACCTTCGATCTGTGAGGAACTGGTTTCAGGCCTTCGGTATATCAAGGAAAACAGTTTCCTCTTTTCGCTGGTGCTCCTTGCGGCCATGGTCAACCTGTTTCTTTTTCCATCCCTTTACACCCTGATGCCGATATTTGCCCGGAGCATTCTCGGCACGGGTGCGGACGGTTACGGATTGCTGATGGCGGGAGCCGGCGCCGGGGCCATTCTCGGGGCTCTGGTTACGGGGATTCTGCCCCGATCCATCAATCAGGGGAAGCTCCTCTTCGGCGCCATCATCGCCTGGCCCTCGTTTTTTGGGGTCCTGTCGCTTGCAAGAACCTTCGAGTTTTCCGTGGCCCTGCTTTTCATGGCGGGGACAGCCCAGGGAATTTCCATGTCCCTCGTTCAGGCTCAACTGATGCTTCGCTCGAGTGCGGAAATGCGAGGACGGGTATCGGGGGCCCGCACCCTCGCCATCAGCGCTCTGTCGGTGGGAAACTTAATGACCGGCTATGAGGCGAGCCTCTGGGGTGTTCCCATGGTTTTTTTCGTCAATTCCCTGATCTTTGTGTCGATTGCGGTCCTGATCGCGGTTTGGGAACCGGAACTGATCAAGTGTGAAGGGACGTTGATTCCGGATCGGACCAGAGCCATTGCCTGAAAAACTGGGATACTATCAGGAAAGAGGTTGCTTTTTGCAGCTTAGTGCTTCGACGCGCAATTGTTGTGACGTATTATCAGGCACTGGGTAGATATAATTGCTTGCTCGGCACTAAGTCCTGAGCAAGTAAATTCGTCACCGGATTTATGCGCCGATGGACTT
>QZKK01000073.1 GCA_003599475.1 Desulfobacteraceae bacterium | reverse complement strand
TTATCCATGCTGCGGTTCGGCCCACCGCGTGTTGGATGTGGTGCTCGATCTGCGCAGGCGGCACGGTTTCACCGCAGACGATGTGGTCACTGTCCGGACACGGGTCGAGTTCGGAAACAAGCGCAATCTGATGTACACCGAACCGAGCCAGGAGATGGAAGCACGCTTTTCCATGAATTACTGCATCGCCCTTGCCCTCCTGTACGGGCGGCTGTCGCTTTCCGACTTCACCCCGCAGGCGGTCCACCGTCCCGAAGTATGCGCGCTGCTGTCCAGGGTGACCATGGACGCCTATGAAAGGGATGCGCAGGGTCCGGACCCGACGGTACGCCTGCCGCACGAGGTGTGCATTACCCTCAAGGACGGCCGTGTCCTGACCGGAAGCAGCACGTGGGCGCGCGGAACCATCCACAACCCCTTTGAAGCGTCTGACTATTCCGAGAAATTCGAGGACTGCTGCAGGAACTTCCTTTCGCCCGGGGACTTTGCGGCCGCCAGGGAAATGCTGCAGAATCTCGAAAGGCTGGATTCGATCCGGCGGCTGATGCAGCATCTTGTCTTCACGGCCGGATCGGACCGCGGCGAGCGGTTCGCCGGCAAAAAACGATGTTGACAACCGTACCGGTAATTGATTACTGAGGGAAGATGACACGTTCCGCCCCTACCGGGTTCGTCGAAGACTCCCATCTCTAACCGAAAGAAAAGGAGGCGATATGAGATCTTGCAAGCTGATTTGCGGGTTCGTTTTCGTGTTTGTTATAGTCTGCATGGGGGGGCATCCCGCCTTTGCCGCCAGAGACTCCATCACCTACGCCATCGACTCCGAATTCGCTTCGATGGAGCGCTACTCTTCCACTCAGGTATTTGCCAACAACCTCTGGATGATCATCGGAGACGGCGTCGTAAGACGCAATCACGAGACGCTCAAGCACGAACCCTCCCTGGCGGAGAGCTGGAAGCAGATCGACGATGTCACCTGGGAGTTCAAGATCCGCCCCGGGGTCAAGTTTCACAACGGCAATGAAATGACGGCCGAATCGGTCCGCTTTACCATCATGGATCTCATCATGAATCCGGAATACAAGAATCCTTCCCAGGGCTACTTCAAATGGATCAAAGAGATCCAGGTCCCGGACAAGTATACCTTCCGGATCATCACGGACGGACCCTATCCGATGGTTTTGGATCAGATGTGTTTTCTGACTCCCTACGATCCGGCATACGTCAAGGAAAAGGGTTTCGCCTATCTCCATGAGAATCCGGTCGGCACCGGGCCTTACAAGTTCGTCAAGTGGGAGCGCGGCTCGCGGCTGGAAGTCGTCAAAAACAAGGACTACTGGGAGCCGGGTGTCGGCCACGTCGAAAAGATCATCTTCCGCATCATTCCGGAGCTTTCCACCCGGGTAGCCGAGCTGAGAAGCGGCGGTGTCGATCTGATCGGTGACGTCGATCCGGACAAGATCGAACAGATCAAATCCGACAAGAATCTGAAAGTTTTGTCCGGCCCCATCGCACGGACCATTTTCTACCAGTTCGACAGCTTCGGGCGCGCCTCCAAGACCCCGGTGATGGACAAGCGGGTTCGGCAGGCGATCTGGCACGCGATCGATCGCGAGGCCATCGTCAAGAACCTGCTCGGCGGATACGGCCAAGTGGCAAACGCCGCCTGCAACCCCTTCCTCTTCGGCTACGATCCCAATATCAAAGGCCTGGCCTACGATCCGGAAAAGGCCAAGGCGCTTCTGAAGGAAGCCGGGTACGAAAACGGATTTGAAATCGACATGTGGCAGTACTACCAGATCCAGAATCTGTTCAATCAGGCCGCCATGGACATGCTGGCGCAGGTGGGGATCAAGGTCAAGCTGCACGACTACCGCGGCAATATCGGCCAGCTTCTGAAGGTGCGCAACACCGGAAAGATCACCGGTATCGGCAACTTCGGCTGGGGAACCAGCTTTTCCTTCGATGCCGACGCCGCTCTTCCCCAGTGGTTTTTCAAGAGCGACTCCAAATGCTACGCCCCGGACGATCAGATCGATGCCTGGCTGCATGAAGCAAGGGTCAGCACCAAACCCGAGCGCCGCCTGGAGCTCTACCGCATGGCCCAGCAGCGAATCGTGGACGAGGTCTACTGGATGCCGCTTTTTTACAAGGACCAGATCAACGCGGCACACAAGGACCTCGACGTAAAGGTGATGCCCTACGAGTACGTGCTGCTTCAATACGCCAAATGGCTCAAGTAGACGGATCCGTGGGATCGTTGAAATCGTTGCACGTCAACCGTTGAACGATTAACGATTTAAACGACTTCAACGATTTCAACGACTTAAACGATTTTAACGGTTTCAACGACTTTGAAGTCATATATCATCAAACGGCTCATCGAATCCATCGGGGTCTGCCTGGTCATTTCGATGATCTCCTTTTTTCTTCTCTTTCTGAACACGGATCCGGCGCTTCTCCTGCTCCCTCCGGAGGCCGAGATGGAGGATATCGCCAAATTCAAGAAACAGATGGGCCTGGACAGACCGGTCATCGTTCAGTACGCGGACTTCCTGAGAAAAGTCGTCCTGCACGGAGACTTCGGCAATTCTTTCGTGGCAAAGGTTCCCGCCATGAGGCTGATTTCAGACAGGCTCCCTGCGACCCTGAAGCTGGCTTTGGCCGCTCTGGTCGTCATCAATTTCGTGGCCATTCCTGTAGGGGTGATCGCCGCCATCCGGCGGTACTCGTTGATGGATAATATCGCCACCTTCACGGCGCTGGTCGGTCAGGCCATGCCGCTCTACTGGTTCGGGATCATGCTGATCATCATTTTCGGCGTCTGGCTGGGATGGCTCCCGATATCCGGCTCCGATACGTTTCTACATTTGATTCTTCCGGCGATCACGTTGGGCTCGTGGATTTTGCCCATCAACATGAGGCTTGTCCGGTCCGGAATGCTGGAGGTGCTCAACCAGGATTATATCCGGACCGCCCGCGCCAAGGGATTGACTGAGAAAAAGGTGCTGATCAAGCATGCGTTCAAAAATGCGGCCATCCCGGTGGTGACCGTCTCCGGGATGCAGTTCGGAGCCCTGCTGGGTGGGGCCGTGGTGACAGAGACCGTCTTTGCCTGGCCCGGTCTGGGGCGCCTGGCGGTAGATTCCATCCGGATGGGCGATTATCCGGTGGTTCAGGCCATCGTGGTGATCTTCGCTATGTTCGTGGTGCTTGCAAACCTGGCGGCCGATATCGTGGCCGCCATGATCAACCCGCGGATCCGGCTGAATTGAAAACGAAACAGGAGAGGGGATGAGCACGAGAGAGGAAGCGGTTCAGCGGATTCAACCGACAGGAGCGGCGATAGAAGCCAGGCCTTCCAGGCTGAAGCTGACCCTGCGCAAGATGTGGCATCTCAGGCTCGGAACGGTCGGCGCCCTGTTTCTGCTCTGCCTCGTTTTTACCGCCTTCTTCTGCTCCGCCTTCGCCCCGCACGAACCCTACAAACAGAACATCATGATGCGCCTGAAGCCCCCGGCATGGATGGCTGGAGGCCAAACCGCCCACCTGCTGGGGACCGATCATCTGGGCCGGGATCTTTTAACCCGCATCCTCTACGGCTCCCGCATTTCTCTGACCGTGGGGGTTTCCGCAGTCATCCTTCAGGTGATCATCGGGGTGGCGCTCGGGCTCATGGCCGGATACTACGGGGGAAAGGTCGATTCGGTGATCTCGTTTATGGTCAACTGCATGATGGGGTTTCCCTTCATCCTGCTTGCCATGAGTCTGGTCGCCGTGCTGGGGCCGAGTCTTCAGAACATCATCATCGCCCTCGGGGTGACCGGATGGACGGTCTTTACCCGGGTGACCCGCATCGAGACCATGAAGCAGCGCGAACAAGAATACGTGCTGGCCGCCACCTCGCTTGCGTTTTCAGCCAGACGGATCCTGCTTCGTCACGTGCTGCCGAACCTGATGCCGAGCATCATCGTACTGGCGACCGTGGAAGTGGCCCGGGCGATCATCCGCGAGTCTCTTTTGAGTTTTCTCGGGCTGGGGATACGCCCCCCCACTCCGAGCTGGGGGGCGATGCTGGCCGAGGGCCGCGACTACATGCTGATGCAGTGGTGGCTGGCGGCGTTTCCGGGGATGGCGATTTTCATCAGCGCGCTGGGCATCAATCTTTTGGGCGACGCCCTCCGGGACGTCATGGATCCTCACCTGAGAAAAAGTTGATCATGCCTCAAGAAACCAAAGTACTCCTCAGAGTTTCCGACCTGAAAAAGCATTTTCCGATCGTAAAGGGGATTCTGGGAAAGACCGTCGGGCATGTGTACGCGGTCGACGGGGTCAGCTTCTGGATCCGGCCCGGAGAGACCCTGGGGCTTGTAGGGGAATCGGGGTGCGGGAAGACCACCGTCGGTCGATGCCTGATCCGCCTCTATGAAGCCACCAGCGGGACCATCGAGTTTCAAGGGGTCGATGTCACGCGGCTCAAAAGCTCGGAGCTCATCAAACTGCGCTCGGACATGCAGATGATCTTTCAGGACCCGTACTCCTCGTTGAATCCGAGGATGCGGGTCAAATCGATCGTCGGAGAGGCCTTGCGGGTGCACCACCTGGTTCCCCCCGAACAGTATGAGTCTCGACTGGTGGAGCTGCTGGAGAGTGTGGGGCTGCAGGCCGACCATATGGCACGGTATCCGCACGAATTTTCCGGCGGGCAGCGCCAGCGGATCGGCATCGCACGGGCGCTTGCCATGGCCCCCAAGCTGATCGTCGCAGACGAACCGGTATCCGCTCTGGATGTCTCCATCCAGGCGCAGGTGATCAACCTGCTGGATTCGTTGAAGGAGAAGTTTTCGCTCTCCTACATTCTGATCGCACACGATCTGAGTGTCGTCGAGCATGTGTCGGATCGAATCGCGGTCATGTACCTGGGAAAGCTGGTGGAAGCAGCTTCGGACAGGGAGATTTACCTCAATCCGAAGCACCCGTATACGGTAGCACTGCTCGATGCGGTGCCGAAGGCAGCCTCCGGCGGCCGGCAGCGCCGGCTTGGGCGCCGGCTGCTCAAAGGCGACGTTCCCAGCCCCATCAACCCTCCTTCCGGCTGCCGCTTTCACACCCGCTGCCCGCAGGTCATGCCGGTCTGCTCGAAGGAGGAGCCCCGGCGGCTCGAAGTCTCCCACAGGCATTTCGTGAGCTGCCACCTGTACGGGGGGTAGAACGCAAAGGGCATGGGGCAGAGAGCAGAGGGAAAGAGGGAGAGAACGTCGCTCCGGTGAAAGCCGGAGTCCGAAAGTGGCTGAAATTACTGGACTCCGGCTTTCGCCGGAGCGACGAACTTTGAGACTTTTTACGAGTTCATCAAGTTTGGAAGACGAGAGGCTTAAGAATTTTGAATCTTGAATTCGGAATCTCGCCGAAGGCGAGGGAACATGTCTGAGGAGCTGCTTAAAATCGTCGATCTTCAGACCCATTTTTATACTCCGGAGGGGATCGTCAAGGCCGTCGACGGGGTAAGCTTCGATATCGCCCGCGGGAAGACCGTAGGTGTATTGGGGGAATCCGGGTGCGGGAAATCGGTGACCGCACTTTCCATCATGCGGCTGATCGCGGATCCGCCGGGCAGGATCCGGAGCGGCTCCATTTTTTTCGAAGGAATGGACCTGATCCAGCTCGAGCCCTCCCGGATGCGGAGCATCCGCGGAAACAAGATTTCGATGATTTTCCAGGAGCCGATGACATCTTTGAACCCGGTTTACACCATCGGAAACCAGATATCGGAAACCTACATCACCCACCAGGAGATGGGTGCGAAGGATGCACTCGATAAATCGATCGGGATTCTCAAACTGGTCGGAATTCCCGCACCGGAGAAACGGGTTCACGAGTACCCGCACCAGCTCTCGGGAGGGATGCGCCAGCGGGCCATGATCGCCATGGCCATGGCATGCCGCCCCAAACTGCTGATCGCAGATGAGCCGACCACCGCACTCGACGTCACTATCCAGGCCCAGATCCTCGACCTGATGCTCGCTCTGCAGGAGGAGCTTGGCATGGCGATCATGATGATCACCCACGACCTGGGGGTCATCGCCGAAGTCAGCGACCAGGTGGTGGTGATGTATGCGGGGGAAGTGGCGGAGTACTCTCCAATCGAGACCCTGTTTGTCGATTCCCGTCACCCTTATACCCTCGGATTGATGAAGTCGATCCCCAGGCTGGGAGAAAAATTCACGAAAGGCAAGCAGCCGCTCCTGGAGATTCCCGGCATCGTTCCGAACCTGATCCGGCTCCCTCCGGGATGCCTGTTTGCGCCCCGGTGCACTTACGTGATGGAACGGTGCCGCTTGCACCGGCCGCCGCTTTTTGTCCTGGACGATGCGCACGGGGTCAAGTGCTGGTTGGTCGAGACGGATGGAAAGGAATGCAGGCAACATAGCACACAACAAAGGAGGTCAGTATGAGAAGATCGGTGTTTGCGGTTTCCGTAATTCTGGTCCTTGTGTTCGCCTTGGCCGCAGTTTCGGTTTCGGCCGAAAAGAAAGATACCCTCGTCGTCGGCCAATACGAAAGGTTTACCACGCTGGACCATTACCAGTCGACTCTCCGGAGTACGATCCAATTGGGATACATGATCTGGGATTCCCTGGTCACCCGGAATCCGGACACCGGCGAGATCCTTCCTGGGCTCGCCCGCTCCTGGAAGGTCATCGACCCGGTGACATGGGAATTCAAGATCCAGCCGGATGTCAAGTTCCACAACGGCAATCCCTGCGATGCGGAAGCGGTCCGGTATACCATCGAGGGGCGGATCCTGGACGAGGCCCAGAAATCCCCGCAGCAGGGCAATTTCAAATGGGTCAAGAAGGTGGAAGTGGTCGACCCGGTCACGTTTAAAATCATCACCCACAAACCGTACCCGATCGTGCTCGAACGCCTCAACACCCTCTTTGTCTACGATCCGGTTTACTGCAAACAGGTCGGAGATCAGAAGGTGGCAGAGGCGCCCATGGGGAGCGGACCTTATCAGTTCGTGAAGTGGGAGCGCGGCGCCCAGATCGTGCTGAAGAAAAACCCCAATTATTGGCAGAAGGGAATTCCAAAGATCGACAACGTCATCTACCGGATCATCCCCGAGGTCTCGACGCGGGCTGCCGAAATAATCTCCGGCGGAATCGACTTCGGCCTCAATTTCACTCCCGATCTATGGGAAAGCTTCCAAAAAAGCGCAATCGCCGAGCCGATGGGGGTTCCCATTTTGAGGGTGAACTTCTGGCAGTTCGACGGCTCCGGGGTGGCTTCAAAGGGCCCCTGGAACGACAAACGGGTTCGGCAGGCGATCATCCACGCCATCGATCGAAAGGCCATCATCCAAACCGTCATGGGCGGCCATGGGGGGGAGCTTAAAGGACCGTGCAACCCGCTCCACTGGGGATACGATCCGGCCGTCGAGAAGCTCGACTACCCTTACGATCCGGAAAAGGCCAAGGCGCTTCTGAAGGAAGCCGGGTATGAAAAGGGTTTCGAGATGGACATCTGGCAGTACGAGGCATACCAGAGCCAGCCCAACCAGGCGGCGATGGGGTTTCTGGAGCAGGTGGGGATCAAGTGCAACCTGAAGGATTATTCCGGAAATACCGGACAGCTCATCAAGCTGCGCAACTCCCGAAAGATCACCGGTGTGGGCAACTTCACCTGGGGATCGTACAACATCTTCGACGCGGATGCGATTCTTCCGGCCTGGTTCATGATCAATGAGGGCAAATGCTACAACCTCGATCAGGAGATCAACGACTGGCTCCAGGAAGCCCGGGACAGCGTCGATCCGGAGAAGAGGAAGGCGCTCTATTCCAAGGCGCAGATGAAGATCATGAAAGAAGCCTACTGGATGCCCTTTAACGTCGTTCACCAGGTCTATGCGAAAAAGAAAAACCTGCATCTGATTGCCGGAACCGACGAGGTTCCCCGGTACAACGAGGCGTACTGGAAGTAGTTCAGGAAAAAGGCCTCACGCAGGCGCAAAGCCGCAAAGAAATCTAAGAAAGGCAAGATCGCGTACTTCGCGGGCCTGCGTGAGAATCGATTGCCACAATCTTTTTTACTTTTTCGTGTATTTCGTGTGTTTCGTGGTTTGATCATTCGATTCACGGTTGGAGGGGCAATCAGTCGCCCCTCCAATTTCTTTTTGCGAACAATCATTTGTATTTTAGAGAGGGGAGTTTATGGCGGTTATCGGAGTCGAGGTCACTCGAAAAGGCCTTTATACCGGCGGGCAGTCGTTTGGTAAAGCCGGCGTCTACGAACGGACCGACGGTGTTTTGACGTTTGCAGTGGATCCGGAAAATGAAGCCAACCGGCACATCGTCGATTTGAAGCTTGCGCCGCGCGATTCCAAGGGGCGGGTGCGCTTCCGCTCCGACTTCAGCCTGCTTGCGCCCAAAGACCCCTCCAGGGGAAACGGCCGGCTTCTGGTCGATATCGTAAACCGGGGCAGAAAGAAAGTTGTCGATACGTTCAACCGGGCGCCTTCGAAACCGGAAGGAAGCTGGGAAAACCCCCCGGGGGACGGTTTTCTTTTTGTGAAAGGGTATTCCGTCGTCTCCATCGGCTGGCAGTGGGACGTCCATCGAAGCGATGCGCTTCTGGGGCTGGAGGCGCCGCAGGCGCAGATCGCAGACGGCCCCTTCCGGGGGCAGACGATCGTCGAGATTCGCCCCAATGTGCCTGAAAAAACGCGTCTGCTGGCAAACCGGATCCATCAGCCCTACCGTGCCGCCCGAGTCGACGACGATAACGGGCTGCTTCTGGTTCGGGACTGGGAGGACGGTCCGGAGACCGTGATTCCACGAAGCCGATGGCGCTTTGCCAGGGAAACCGAAAAAGGGGTGGTCGCAAGCGCCGAGCACATCTATCTGGAGACGGGGTTTATCCCCGGAAAAATCTACCACTTCGTCTACACCCCCGAGAATGCGCCGGTCGTCGGAACCGGCCTCCTGGCGGTGCGCGATGCGGCCGTCTGGCTTCGGCACCCGTCGGATCTGAATCCCGTCTCCGGGGGCTTCGAGCGGATCTACGGATACGGCGTTTCGCAGACGGGCCGCCTGCTCCGGCATTTCCTGTACCTGGGCTTAAACCGCGACGAGGAGGGAAGGATCGTCTATGACGGCCTGATCCCCCATGTTGCCGGCGGGCGGCGGGGGGAATTCAACCACCGCTTCGCGCAGCCCTCGCAGCAGTCCGCCCCCGGATTCGGACAGCTTTTCCCGTTTGCAGACAACGAGGAAAAGGATCCTTCTACCGGAAGCAGGGACGGGCTGTTGCGCCGATTGCGGCAGTCCGAGGCGGTCCCCAAGGTCTTCTATACGAATACCTCGGCCGAGTACTGGCGCGGGGACGGGTCCCTGATTCATATCGACCCGATCCGGCGATCGGATCTTGAACCCGCACCGGAGGCTCGCATCTACCATTTCGCCGGAACCCAGCACATTCCGGGGTCGCTTCCGCTGGCCATGGGTATCGGCCCCGACGGCTCCCGGGGGCGCCACCCCTTCAGCATCGTAGACTACCGGCCGCTTTTGCGCGCGGCCATAGTCAACCTGGACCTTTGGACCAGCGAAGGGATCGAGCCGCCCCCCAGCCGGCACCCGCGGCTCGACGACCAGACCGCGGTGCCGCGAGCCGATCTCTTATCCCGGTTTACCGCAGTGCCTCATTGGGCGTTCCCCGACCCGGAGCGGCTCTGGGTGGTTCGCGAAATCGATCTTGGCGCCGATGCCGGGTCCGGGATCGCTCGGTATCCGGTCCGGGAAGGAAAAACCTGCGCCTGCTACGTATCCGCTGTCGACAGTGACGGGAACGAAGTCGCCGGCATCCGGCTTCCCGACCTCGAATTTCCCATCGGGACGCATACCGGGTGGAACCTCCGCCACCCGGAAACGGGAGCCCCCGAGCAGATGATCGCGATGCAGGGGTCGACGAGCTTTTTTGCGCCCTCCGTCTCCGCCCGCAAAGCCGCAGACGATCCCCGCCCTTCGCTTCCGGAACGCTACAGGAACCGGGAGGAATATATCGCACGGGTGCGCGAGGCCGCTCTCAGATTGGCGGCGGATCGGTATCTTCTGGAAGAGGATGTGGAAATTGTCGTCTCGGCCTGCGCGCAGCGCTACGACGCCGCGATGGCGGCTGTTTAGAAAGAAGGAGTCTCACGCAAAGGCGCAAAGCCGCAAAGGATCGTAAATCTTTTTTTCTTTTTCGTGTATTTCGTGTGTTTCGTGGTTTAACGCGAACCGTATCCTCAAAAGGAGGGTAAAAATGGAAAAATTAGCGGGCGAGCTCAACCGGATGTGCGATCGGCAGCCCTTTCAGACGGGCTGGTATCTGAAGAACCTGCGCACCGGAGAAGCCTGCGACCGAAACGGAGATGTCGTCGTCCCGTCTGCGAGCACCCGGAAAGTGTCCATCCTGATGGCGCTTTTAAAAGAGGTCAACGAAGGCAGGTTCCGCCTCGACCAGCCGGTGGTCATCGAGGAAAAATACCAGAAAAACAACTCGGGCACCTTTCAGCATCTGACCCCCGGCTTTACCGTCACCCTGCAGGATGCCGCCTACATGATGATCATCGTCAGCGACAATACCTGCACCGGTACGATCATCGACATGGTGGGGCTCGATGCCGTAAATCGACTCTGCCGATCGGTCGGCATGAAGGGGACCTTCCACAGGGATACGATCCCTCCTTTCTGCGCCGGCTTCGTCCCCGATTTCATCCGGGCGAAAGGGGAGGTCCCGGTGGTCGGGCGCGACCACTCTCTCGAAGAGGTGACCACGACGACCCCGGCCGATCAGGGTCTTCTGCTCGATCTGATTCTAAAAGGGACCGAGGATCGGGATGCCGCGGCGCGCCTCGGCTGTACCCCCGAGCTCTGCCGGCTCGGAATCGAGATCCTGAGCCGCCAAAAGCTTTCCTGGCGCCTTCCCGCCCTGCTCCCATACGGCACCAAGGTGGCGCACAAGACCGGAACAGGGCGAGCCGGGCGCAACAACAACGATGTGGGGATCATTTTTCAGGGGAGCCGGCCGCTGTTCATCCTCACCGTCTATACCGAGCACGTGCCGCTGGAGATGCCCGACGGGATGCCCGGATACACGATCGCCGGACACCACATCGCCCGGCTCTGCCGCACCTGCTGGGATTCGATTAGAGAGTAAGAAGAAGGTCTCACGCAAAGGCGCAAAGACGCAAAGGAATTGGATCGCTTCGCGAGCTTGGCGGGCTTGGCGTGAGGAATCGATCGGTTTTTTCGTGTATTTCGTGTGTTTCGTGGTTTAATCTGATGGGATACGGATTGCACAGATCGCGCAGAGACGCAGTGAAAAGGTCTCACGCAAAGACGAAGAGAAATCTGGCTCAATTGGCAGACTTGGGCTTGCTGTTCAATATTTGCGTATATCAGCGAAAATCAGCGGTTTATTTTGATTTAACCCGCAACGCGTAACCCGCAACCCGCAACCCGATAACTGGTGAAACGATGAAAATCTCAGAACAGACATTCAGATCTGCCCTTCCGGATACCACAGCCTCGCTTCGATTGGACGGAATCGATGCGGCGATCGATATCTGCCGCGACCGCTTCGGCATCCCCCACCTCTGGGCGCAGACGGCTCACGATGCGTTCTTCGGGCAGGGTTTTGTCACCGCACAGGACCGCCTCTGGCACATGGATTATGACCGAAGGCATGCCTGCGGTCGTCTTTCCGAGTGGCTGGGGGCGGAGAGTATCCAGCAGGATATGACCCTGCGGCGGTTCCGGATCGCAGCGACGGTCGAAGGCGACTACCGGGCGGTGAACGCCGAAACCCGTGCGATGCTGGACGCCTATGCAGACGGGGTAAACGCCTTCATCCAAAATACCTCTTCTCTTCCGGTCGAATATACCCTGCTCGGCGAAAAACCCGAGCCGTGGAGTGCGCTCGACTGCTTTGCCGTATATAAAGTCCGGCACATCATGATGGGGGTTTTCGAGGGAAAGCTTTGGAGGGCGAAACTGGTCAACGCCCTGGGGCCGGAAAAGGCAGCCGGTCTTCTGCGCGGCCATCCGCCGGGAGATCTTGTCATCGCACCCACGGGCCGCGCCTACGATGGCCCTTTTCTAAACGGCCTCGAAGCGTTCAACCGGAACATCGAAGCGATCGCATGGCTCAGAGAAGACGCGGATGCAGGCAGCAACAACTGGGTGGTCCACGGCAGCCGGACCGCCTCCGGAAAGCCGCTTCTTGCCGGCGATTCCCACCGGGGGCTGGACACCCCCAATGTCTACTATCAGAACCATATCGCCTGCCCGGATTTCGATGTGATCGGGCTTTCGTTTCCGGGGTGCCCGGGCTTTCCGCATTTCGGGCACAATGCCCGGGTGGCCTGGAGTGTGACCCACGCCCAGGCGGACTACCAGGATCTCTATGTCGAAAAGTTTTCATCCGGGGACCCGACCCTCTACGAATTTCAGGGGCAATGGAAAAAGGCGGAGACCGTAAAAGAGCAGATCCGGGTAAAAGGAGAAGCCCCGCATGAGATCGCCGTCACCCTTACCGGGCACGGGCCGGTCATCGCAGGAGAACCCGAAAAGGGATTCGGGCTCGCGTTCAAATACACGGCAACAGCCGGCCCTTATTTCGGATTCGAATGCTTTCTGCCGATGATGAAGGCATCGTCTGTCGAGGAGCTGGATCGATCCATGAAAAAGTGGATCGATCCGTGCAACAATCTTCTTTTTGCCGATGTGGACGGAAGCATCGCATACCTTCACCGGGGAAAGGTGCCGGTGCGCGCCATGGACAACGCATGGCTGCCGGTGCCCGGCTGGACCGGCGCCTGCGAGTGGACAGGCGAGATCCCCTTCGAAGAGATGTCCCGCCTGCGCAATCCGGAAAGCGGGTTCATCGTAACGGCCAACAACCGGATTGCAGACGAAACCTACCCGTATTACATCGCCCTGAGCTATGCGCCCGACTATCGCGCCCGCAGGATCTCCGAATGGCTTAAGGATTTAAGCCGTGCGACGGTCAAAGACATGCAGGGGGTCCACGGAGACGCCGTCTCGATTGCCGGCCGGGTGTTCGTAAAAATCGTTGCGGGGCTGAAGCCCGAGGACCCCTTTGCCGCAAGAGCCCAGTCGATCCTCTCGGCCTGGGACGGTGCGATGAACGCCGATTCGGTCGCCCCTACCCTTTACGCCGGCTTCCGGATCGCGCTTCTTCGCCGTCTCGTCGGCCATCTGGCAGGGCCGCTTTCGGAAGGGATGTTTACCGCAACCGGCCGCGGCGCTCCCCGCCATCTGGGGGAGCTTGCGACCCTTCTTGTCGCTGCGGCAAAATCAAACGACACCTCTCTTCTCCCCCAGGGGGAAACCTGGAGCTCGGTCTCCGCAGCGGCGCTCAACCAGGCCGTATCCGATCTCAGGCACCGCCTCGGAGACAGGATCGAGGAATGGAGATGGGGTTCTGTCCACCGCACCCTGCCCAGGCACCCGCTGGCAAAGAAGTTTCCGGATTGGCAAAAAGTTCTGAATCCGCCCGCGCTGCCGATGTCCGGAGACGGGGAAACCCCGCTTGCAGCCGGCTATTCTCCCGGTAATCCCTTTACGGTCACCCTCCTTTCCGTGGTCCGGTACGTATACGATCTTTCAGACTGGGAAAACTCCGGCTGGGCCGTCCCCCTGGGGGTTTCGGGTCACCCGGCAAGCCCCCACTACAGCGATCAGGCCCCGGTCTGGGGAAAGCTTGAGCTTGCCCCCATGCCGTATGCCCGGGCCCGGATCGAGGCGGAAGCCGCAACCCGCCAGACACTTCAACCGAAAGGATGATCGAGGAAACCCATGACAGAATCTTACGAAGGCTCCCATCAGCAGTACGGGGTTGCAATCGAAACCGATACCATGATTCCCATGCGGGACGGCGTACGACTTGCGACCGACATCTATTTTCCGGCAGCGGGCGGAAAAAAGGCCGCCGGCCCCTTTCCGGTGGTCCTGGAGCGGACCCCGTACGGCAAATCGACGCCGGGCAAGGTGCTGCAGGCCAAATACTTCGCGCGGCGGGGGTATGTGTGCGCATACCAGGACGTCCGGGGCCGCTTCGGCTCCGAAGGCGAATGGTATCCCTTCGCCCGGGAGGCAAACGACGGGTACGATGCCGTGGAGTGGCTCGGGACCCAGGCCTGGAGCAGCGGCAAGGTGGGAACCATGGGGGATTCCTACGCCGGAAGTGACCAGGGGGCGCTCGCGACCCTCAACCCGCCGCATCTTTCCGCCATGCTGATTGCCGTCGGCGCTTCCAACTACTATCACAGCTCCATGCGCCAAAACGGGGCTCTCGAGCAGCGCTTCCTCATCTACACCTTCCGGATGGCGATCACCAGCAAGGAGGCGGCAGCCGACGCGAACCTGAGAAAAGAGCTCATCAGGCAGTTTACCCACAACATGCCGGATATCGTCCGAAGATTCCCGCTGAAAAAAGGAGCGACGATTCTCAAGCGCCTTCCATCCTATGAACAGTGGGCAATCGATATCCTCACCCGGGGAGACTACGACGACTACTGGAAAATGCATCGGGGATACGCGATCTCCGAATACTACGAAGAACATGCGGACGTGCCGAGCCTCTATCTGGGCGGATGGTACGATTCCTATGCCCGGAATACCTGCGAAAGCTATATCGCCTTGCGGAAGATGAAGTCTTCCCCGCAGCATCTCCTGATGGGGCCATGGACCCATGCCAAGTACGAGATCCCCTATGCGGGGGATGTCGATTTCGGATTGGAGGCGCAGATCGAGTATAAGGATCTGAAGCTTGCCTGGTTCGACCGCTTTTTAAAGGGCATGCGGTCCGAAGCGGCCGGCTGGGCGCCGGTCCGGATCTTCACCATGGGAGGAGGAGACGGAAAGCGGACAATCGCCGGAGCCCCCGGAGATGCTTCCGAATATCCCGGGCGCATCCGGCATGGCGGCTGCTGGAAAGAATATCCGGACTGGCCGCTTCCCGGAACCGGGTTTACCCCGTATTACCTGCAGACAGGAGGCGGCCTCTCCCCGGACAAACCGGCCCGGGAAGATCTTTCTCACAGCCGGTATACCTTCGATCCGAAGGATCCGGTGCCGACGATCGGAGGCGGAGTGTCAGCGGCGGATTCGGTCATGAAGCCGGGGGCCTTCGATCAGGTCGGGCGCCCCGATTCGCTCGCCTGCAGCGATTGCCTTCCGCTCAACTGCCGGGCGGACATCTTGACTTTCGAAACCGCACCGCTTGGAGCGGATACGGAGGTGACCGGGCCGATTGAGATGCATCTCTGGGCCGCATCGTCTGCAGTCGATACCGATTTTACGGCAAAGCTCATCGATGTCTATCCGCCAAACGATGACCACCCCCAGGGGCTTGCCATCAATATCACCGATTCGATCATCCGCGCCCGGTATCGAAACGGGTACGACAAGCCGGAACCGATGACCCCCGGCAACCCGTATGAATTCATCTTCGATCTCTATCCGACCTCCAATATCTTCAAAGAAGGCCACCGCATCCGGCTCGACATCAGCAGCAGCAACTGGCCGCGATTCGATGTCAACCCAAACACCGGCGGCCCTTTGGGGCTGGAGAGCCGGTTCGAAGTCGCCCATCAGGCGGTCTATCATGATTCCGAGCGGCCGTCCCATGTCGTACTGCCGGTGCAGCCGGTGCAGCCAGTGCAGAAAGGAAGGAAAAATCGATGAAGTCATTATCGACCGAAAAGAAAGCGATCGCAGAAGAGATCCAATCGAGGCAAAAGCGCTTTTGGGAGATCTCGGATTCCATCTGGGGGTATGCGGAACTGGGGCACGAGGAGTTCAAATCTTCGGCGCTTCTGGCGGACACCCTGGAGGAAGCCGGTTTTTCGGTCAAACGGGGAGTCGCCGGCATGCCGACTGCCTTTACGGCCGTCTGGAAAAACGGCGCCGGAAAGCCGGTGATCGGATTTCTGGCCGAATACGATGCGCTGCCGATGCTCTCGCAGAAGCCCGGGACCCCCGAGCAGGACCCGATCGTAAACGGTGCACCGGGCCACGGGTGCGGCCACAACACCATGGGGGCGATGCAGGCGCTGACGGTTGTCTCCCTGAAGGCGATCATGGAGCGGCACGGAATCTCGGGCACGCTGAAGTACTACGGCTCGCCCGCCGAAGAGATGCTGGTCAGCCGCCCCTATATGATCCGCGCCGGGCTGTTCAAGGGGGTGGATGTCGTCCTCGACTGCCATTCCCACGACAAGTTCAGTGTGCGCCACGGGATGGAAGGACTCGGCATGTACTCCTTCACCGTCTCCTTCCGGGGAAAAACCTCCCATTCGGGCGCAAGCCCCTGGGAAGGGAGAAGTGCAACCGATGCCGTAGAGCTGTTGCATGCGGCCACGGAGCGGATCCGCGAGCACCTTCCGACCACCCAGAGGACGCATTGGGTCACCCTGGAAGGCGGCGAAGCCCCAAACGTCGTACCCGATTATGCCCGCACCTGGTACTTCATCCGCGACCTGGACGACAACCTGGAGCCTCATTTCAAATGGGTGCTGGACTGCGCCAAGGGGGCCGCCCTGATGACGCAGACCACCTATGAGGTGAAAGTGCTGGCGGCGGTGCACCAGCGGTACGGAAACAGGGCGCTTTCCGAGTTGATGCATGAAAACATCAAAGCCGCGGGAAAGCCGAAATACACCAAAGAGGAGATCGGGTTCGCACAGGCGCTGCAGAAGCATGCAGGGCTCAAGGGAAACGGCATGAACTACGAGATCGCTCTCCAATCGGCGGATAACACACCGCTTCACGGCGGATCGAGCGACGTGGGGGATGTGACGCTGGTCGCCCCCACGGCAACGCTGCGTTTTCCCACCCGGGTTCCGGGCTGCCATTCCCACCACTGGGCCACCACGGCAAGCTCGGTCACCTCCATGGCGCGCAAGGGGATCACCGCCGGCGCCAAGGCCGCCGCCTTCACCGCCTGCGATCTCTTGACACGGCCCGATGAACTGAAAAAGATCCGGAAAGAGTTTGCCGGGCTAATCAAAGAGCGCCCCTACCGGTCCTTCCTGCCGGAGGGCGCCGAACCGCCGCTCGGCTGGAACGCGGCGCTGATGGAAAAATACCGGGCGCAGTTGGAGAGCTGGAAGGGTTGACGGGAGCGGTAAAGTTTCAAGGAGGAGTCTATCCGGACCCTGACGATCCGTTCCACAGCTCATGCAAAGCAAGAATTCCATTCCATCTCCCAGATCGCTCTCTCCCGGTTTCAGGACGACGAACTGGAGGTCGATGCACTTCCGGTCAGAACCGCCCACCGGTTTTTCATCCGGTGGATCCGTTTGGATCTCCGATCGATCGTCGGAACGGTTCTTTAAATGGTTTGCAACTTTCCTTCCGTCGCCGCCGAGCCGACGACAAGAACCGGGACGGTTTATCGGACGGTACCCTTGATCGGTGGAGAAGTTTTTATGTGGGATTTTCCGGACGCACAATCGCTGGACGGGTCATTTGTGACGCTTGAACGGATCCATCCGGCGAAGCATACCCATGATCTTTTCGAAATGGCGACAAGGGAGAATGAGGATCATTCGATATTTCGATTCCTGATGTTCGGGCCTTTCCATGAAGAAAACGAGATCCGGCAATGGATCGCGACCCAGGAAAGCCTCACAGATCGCGTGGTGTATTCCGTTTACAGCAAACGGCTGAAGAAATATGTCGGAACCTATTCGGTTCTCAACATCGATCGGACAAGCGGGAAGGCGGAAGTCGGGAGCATCTGGTATGGAAAAGCGGCGCAGCGAACGGAGATAAACAGCGAAGCGACCTTCATCGTCTTACAATACTTATTCGAACGGTTGTCGTATCGAAGAGTCGAGTGGAAATGCGATTCTACGAATGAAGCGAGCAAACGATCCGCTCTGCGAATGGGATTTTCCTATGAGGGCCTATTTAGAAAGCATATGGTTGTCAGAGGCAGGAACCGGGACACCGTCTGGTTTTCCATCATCGATGAGGAATGGCCCGAAAAAAAAAGAAGGTTTTTAGATGACTTGATTCGACGGTATCGAGAGTAGACCGATAAACGTTTCAACCTGCCTCTGGACACAAGGGCTTTTCAGATCTCTTCTCCGCCTGTTCACGGGCTACAGAAATCGACTCCTCCGGAATCTCCAGAAGCCCCCGGGCGGCCAGCGGCTGGGCTGCCATCCGTCATCCGGTTCTCTGTTGTCTGTCTCTTCCATCCTTTGCGGCTTTGCGCCTTTGCGTGAGGCCTTTTTCTCTTTGCACTTCACTAACCTTCTAATCTTCTCAACCTCTCACCTTCTGGCTCTCCCCCGTCATCTGACTTCCGGCTCTTCCCGCTCTTTCTTTTTACCTTTGCGCCTTTGCGTCTTTGCGTGAGAATTTCGCTCTTTCGCTCTACCCTGACTTCCGACTTCCGTCCTCTGTCCTCTGGCTCTAGCCCGTCCTCTGGCTCTAAAGCTGCCATCCGCCATCTGCCATCTGTCGTCTGGCTCTATCCCGTCCTCCGTCCTCTGAATTCACTTGCTTTTCTTATATTTACCCTTTATAGCAGGGTCATCGTTCCAGGAAGGAGGAGATCACCCCCAAGCCGAATCATCCGAATCGAAGGCAACCCGGCAGTCGAAAGGATCGTAATGGGCGCAGAGAACGATAAAATCCTCGCACTTCGGGCAGGCGGCCAGCGCCGCGCCTGTGTCATAATCGCATCGTTTTCCCTTCTGATCATCCGGAGCTTTTTCCTTCGAAAAATCTCAGATATCCGCGGGGCTTTTCACCGAAAGACCGGGCCTGTTCAGGACGTGGGTATAGATCATGGTGGTGGAAACATCGGCATGCCCCAACAGCTCCTGCACTGTGCGGATGTCCAAATACTATATGAATGGTCATTGGAAGATGTTGTTATTCTGATAAGTTGCGGAAAACACGAGGCAGAGGGAATATGCAGAAAAAGAATATCACAATATTATTTTTCTGCCTAATCGTTATGGCATCTAAACAAAGGAGATTAGTATGGGGAAAAAAATAAGTTGGAACGAAATGAAAAATCAGTTCCCTAATGAATGGCTACTTATAGTTGAATATGAGTTAGATGAGAATGGACATCTTGTCTCAGGTATTGTAGCCCGACACTCTACTGAAAAAGATGAAGTATTTGCTTTACCAGCATTGAATCAATCATCGGCTTTCAAGTATACAGGTGAAAGTACATTTCCTGGGGGATGGAGAGCTCATGCCGAACATCACCACGTTTAATATAAAAGCTCACTATATTTATCTACCCGTTTTTATCATAATAGGCAGTGCTAAACATCTTGAATTTGATGCTATTTTGGACACAGGCGCTCCTATGACGGAATTTTCTGACGCGGCGCTTCATTATGCAGGATTCCTTGATAAAGTTAAAAATGATGTGACCATAAAAAGTGGCTTACAAACGCAGAAATATTCTACGGTTATTCTTTCCCAAATCAATATTTGTGGGCATGAGATTAATTTGACTTCGTAACTTTACTTTGGTCATTTTACATTGGCCCTGATACTTCTTGATTCCGAGTATGTGATTCTATGGCAGCTTGGCGCATGCGGT
>QZKK01000236.1 GCA_003599475.1 Desulfobacteraceae bacterium | reverse complement strand
CGGGTAGAAGGTAGTATAGAAGAAGACAACTTCCGGTTCCGGGCAAATTTAGAGTTGATTAGCCCCAGAAGGGGTATTTCGTGCAAAATTCAGGTATTACATTGAGCCAGGACTGTCGGTGATAATTCGGATGGTCTCTGTGATGAGAGTACAAGTCCAAGTCCGAACTTCCGGCCTTCTCGGGCGATTCGCTCAAAGGTTTGTCTGCACATTTGGAAAGGAGTCGGAGTGCTCGATTCTTCATCGCTTCCGCGCTTGATAAATGTATGGGCTTCTTCCAGCACCAGCACTGTGGGTAGTTCCCTTTCATTGAGTTTACGATACCTTTGTGTTGCTTCAAATACAATGCGGGCAACGACAGCGATCACAATGTGTATCACGTCAGATGGGACAAGGGAGAGATCCACAATCGCCAACTCGCCGTTCTCGGCTCGGTCCTTACCGATGTAGGATTCAAGCCACTGATCAAAGCTAATGACCTGTTCACCTGGATTAACGACAGGCCCAAGTCGTCGATCCGCTATCATCATTCTGATTCGCATCGTCAATGTTGATATAAATTGTGCCGTTTGTCCGCCTGGTGTCTCTGAAGCTCTCTGGTCAAGATGATCCGGAAATGTAGCTATCGGGAATTCGATTGGAGCATCTTCCGAGATTCGCCTCTCATCCGGTTGACCCGGCAATTGTGTCAGTACATTGTCTATAACTATGATTACTTCACGTAGTTCAGTCTCACTGAAGTCGTTGTATCCTTCGCTATTCGCACTCTTCCAATGTCGCCTTGATGCCAATTGCTCTGCGAATAAGGCAACTTCTTGGAGAGCCTGCGAAAATTGCCTCTGTGTATTCTCGGCGTGAGTCTGCGTGTCCGTTGCAAGGTTCTTCACCTGATTCCCGCAATTCTTATTCTCAGGAAAACCTTGGTAGCCAGAAGCACCCTGGGCAATCCTTCCTTCAAATATGGCTTTGTAAGAGCGCATTAGTCTGGCGGCTTGTCTCTCTGCGGGTTCTGAGAGGCGAGCACCAGAACGCATGTCACGGAGCGCCTGGAGCAGCAAGGGCCGCTGGACTCCAGGTGCGGCATGCGCAAAAGCGCTCCATTCTTGGCTGTTCCACATCCATACCGGGACAAGTAAGGGCTCAATATTCTCTTCTTTTTTGGGAGATACCCGGAATCTTCGTACATCTTTATAGTCCGAAAAGGCTGGTGAGTACTCCCCGTTCGGGTCTAGGATAATAAAGCGTGCATTGGGGCGGCAAGAATCAGATCTTGCCGTACTCGCGTGAGCCAAAGACCAGCGAATCAAACCGGCTACCGAGCACGACTTCCCGCTTCCAGTGTTGCCAAGAACTGCAAGATGGCGTCCGAAAATCTTATCGGGATCGACGGTCACCTCAGCATTTGCAGCAAGTGGTGAGGTGCCAATTCTCACACGCCTGTCCTCATCGCTTGAAGCCTCGATTATACTCCTAAGCTGCGCGGCTGTGGGCAGTTGCGCGACATCACCGACAGAGGGGAAGGCGGAAACCCCCCTTTCCAGATGGTAAGCGGTTTCGCCGGTTTCATTGTTCTTACGAATAATCAAAGTTCCAAGCGGCGTCAAAGAAATCTTTCGTAACGGAAATGGCAAGTCTACAAGGCCGAAATCTTTTAGACCTGTTCTTTTGGGAAATTGGGAGCGTTCGACCCCAAGCCAGACCACCAGCCCTACTAAAGCTCCGGTTTCATTGGGAATCAACACATATCCATTGATGCGGGGGAAGCCAGTAGGCACGCCAGTGTTTAGTGCGGTCGTTTGAGGGGCGTTCGGTTCAAGAAGCACTCGGATTTCAGAGGGAGATACGGATTCAACCGTACCGATGGTCAAAGTGGCAATTTGCTCAATCGGCTTGCTCATCATCGCCTCCTTCTTTTGATATTTTATACCCTTCGCCCCGTTGTTCTTCGAGCTTGGTCTTTCGTATTGTAATCTGGTCAATGGCTGGCTTTGGAAGATAGTTTTGTACGAGAGTCACCAAGTCACCAAAGTGACTTCCAAGCAGTAGAGATATCTGTGCGCGTTTCCCCACCCCTTGGCAAAATCTGATGATCCGCTGACGACTGGCGTTGGTTGGAGCATTTTCGTCGTCGGGGTTTGTCTGATCCCAGGCAATAATCACCAGATGCGTCGAGGGGATTGTCAGCATGTCCTTAATTACGCGGTTCACATGATCATCGCCAAAGCCGTATCCATACGTGACCAGAGATGAATTTGGGCGGCAGACAGATGCCGAAAAGTCTCGGAATAACTCCGCATATGGATAGTTCAGTGTCTCCATGTCCTTCGCCGGATTCGGATAAATCATCACTGACCCCCATGGTTCCTTGGGGATATCAGGGTGATTGACCTCAGCTCCAAAAGGAACTGCATAGCGGCGGAGTTCTTTCTCTTACCATCGCCAATCCAGAGAACCATGAATCTTGCACAGCCTAACGACACCTTCCAAGTAGCGAGGTTCACCACGTATCCCAGGAGGGTTGTAGTGAATATCAATATTCAGCCGAGAGGCGCGAAAAACGGGTGAGAGTGCACCAACAAATCGATCGAGAACGTGCAACCCTGTGAGATCGCATCCATATTCGATCAGGCGATCGTAATTGGTTGTAATCAGGTTTAGTCGCTCTCTCGTGGCAGCGCGGCTTGCGAAGCTTAGAAGAAACGAAACCAGAAGGCCCTCGCCTTCCTCTTTCTTCTTCACATTGGCGTACCTTATCGATCGCTCTGACTCAAGAATGGAATTCAGAAAATTCCTAAGCTGACCGTCGATCTCTGTTTTCCAAGCGCCTGCACGTGTGTCACCCATTATTGCAAGGCCAGCCTGCAACTCCATCGCGGCCCGAATCTGATCCTCGATATTTGCTGATCCGCGTCCACAAGTTTTCGCACTTTCTTCCGCACAAAAGTCCACTTTTTCTTTGAGGTCGCAGGCCCACTCGCACATGGTCATCTCAGCCGTTTTACCTCCTGATGCTAAGGCTACGCCGCAGGTAAACCCGCTGCCGACGAGAAGAGAGAGATGTTCACTTTGGAAAACGGCGGTTAACCATGGCTCGATGTGTTGGCGGAACTTATGGGTGTCTTTAAGGTCCTCGTCCGAAAGCTCGTAGCTTTCTTTGTGTCCACATCGATAGATGTGTTTATTTAAATTAATCATGACAACTCCATAATTCCTTATGCTTACAGCCGCTTAGGTTCTCTGTGCATCTATTCAACCCGAAATTGGGTTCCTTTGTTTCCATGCGGCCAGCTCACCTCGATGGACTTATACCGGTACATCAGTAAATTTCTGTTGACATCCTTGCCGAAAATGTTATTTTAAAGACAATCCAGTTATCTGGAGGTGGATGGCGAAAGCCATCGAGGCCCGAAAGGGCCTTTCCTTTTTTACAAAAACTTTTTCCCAAATATCGTTCCTCCCTGCCGATCGTACTTACTCCGTAAAACCTTGATAATTTCCTGGGAAAAATGGGCAAGCGGCCTTCCCAGCAATCCTTTCTCATCTAATATCTCCGCACGGCTAGGATGGGCGATTATGTCTGCCAACTGTAATCCGCACACATTGCCCGTTTTAGGCTTTACCTTTAGCTGACTGCTTGTAAAGGATTTTTGGAATTGTTCGGGGCCGACGTAATCTGTCCCCTGTTTCAAGAGACGTTGAAAGGAATCTTTTAGCCGCCGGTCCTCTTTGCCGCCACGGGATTCTGCCATCACATCACCAATGGCATTTTGCCGGTTCAGCCAAAAATTGAGCCTTTCCAGAAGAATAGAGAGACAATAATGATATGGATCATATCGCCACGTGGTATAAGTTTCCCGATGTTTTTTCTTATCCAGGCAGACCGTGATCACAATGTATTCCCATCGGCTCAGACACTCTATCAGGTCATTGTCAAAGGCTTCCCTTACACTTACCTCCTTTAATGCCTGGAAAGGGGTTTTTCCGCTCAATAGTTCCTTCCGGTGGAGTATGACCGGTTCGTCCGGATGTGAGCCGAAATATCTGTTTTTTAGTTCCTCCATTTCAGGATGGAGCGTTTCTTTAACATATTCAAGGCCGATGATAACTCCGGTAAGGCTCAAAAACCGGTGATTGGGATTATCGGAATTTCCGATATCCGGGTTTCCGACCTCATCTATATACATACGGTACTTGATCACTGCCTCAACCTCTTTCACCATACGGCGGCAGCTCTTCACGAACCTTCATCGGCCGGGTCATGGCATTCACCTCAAGCCAATAGTGCTGAACCTTCATAACCTCGTGCCAAGGAAATCGTGCGGGGTCCTTAATCGGTTCCTGGAGGGTCGGTTCCGTGGCACAGTTGGTTACAACATATAGCCAGTAGCAATCTCTGCGGTCCTCGGCCACCCGCCGTTCGTTTGGAGTCAACAGGATCGTGCCCGTCTCTCCGGCCAGGCCCTTGACTTCAATCAGACGAAGCTCGCCTGAATTCAGATCGAGGCTCGTAATGTCGTACCCCAGGTTCTTTTCGTGCACGTCGTAAACCTGGCGCCCTTGTGCGGCTTCAAAAGCTGCCACCGTCTGCATGGCTGCGGCTTCGGTTTCGAGATTGGGTCGGATGTGGCGGACCTCCGGAGCTTCACGCTCAGGATGCGGCAGAACGAGAACGCTGGCGATGCGCTCGACCGCCTGCAGGGTAAGGGATCTCTGGCGCTCCAGCTCCTGCCTTCTTCGCTCGCGCCGGACAAAAAGCTCCACATGGCGGTTTTCAGCCTGGGCCAGGCGGCCGTCTGCTCCGGATATCCCCTTTTCCTTTTCCTCGTTGGCTTTTCCGATCTCTTCGTCCGCCCTCTGAAGGAGCTCGGTGAGCGAAAGCTCTACATGTGAAAGAATCCGGTCGGATTCGGAAAGGCGGTCCTTGCGGGTATCGTCCAGAAAACTCTGAAGCGCATTTTCATGCAGCCATGTCAGGGCTTCCGGTGCCGAAGCGACATCGGGCATCTCTTCCGGTCGATTGCAAGGGGTAGAATTTCCGATCATATCAGGCTCTCGCAGGTGGAAGGCACCTTCTTCGGTCAACTCTACGGCAAAGAGCCGCTCATGGATCACATACCCGAGACCGTCTACGATGCGCGCCCGGTAAAAATCGAGGCGTGAAGGCTTTTCATGCTGCAGGGAATAGAAACAGGCGCCTCCGGCAAATTCATCGGAAGCCCTAAAAAAGGTGTGCCTTCGGATGGATTCAAAGAGCGGATGGCCAGGGGTCACCCATTCCAGACCGTTTATTTCCGCGGTATCGCGATCCGTGGAACAACGTGGGTATTTGTTTGCCAGGAAAGGAAATCTCCAATCCGGTTCGCGCTCGTATTGTCGCAGCTTAGGAGGGGTCCGGGCGGGCTCGAAGGTGTGCGGCATGTTGTCGATGATCTTTATCTTTATCGGAACGTACTCGGAGGCCTCTTTGAGAAAGCGGGCGATGGTCTCGGGGACAACGCGGCGTTCCTGGGCAAGCGCACGCCGCTCGATCAACATTTCCAGATTGAGCTTCTTTGATGCCAGCCCCTCCAGGGCGTTTTGGCAGATGGCCCGAAAGCGAACCTCATCGACATTTTCGAGCATCCGTTCCTCGAGATCGGCATCGCCAAGCCTTCCGGCATAGTAGTCGCGCAAAATGCGCTCGACCTGTATGGATGGAAGGATCTCACCGACAACGTTAAAGACCGCGTCGTCATCGAGGGCGTCCCGGATTTCCTTGAGCTTTTGAGCAAGCGCTGGAGAACGCGGCCTTCGATGGTATTTGTCGCCGCGAAATTGAAAATGAGGCAGTCTTTCCGCTGGCCGTATCGGTGGATACGACCCATGCGCTGTTCGAGACGGTTCGGATTCCAGGGGATATCGTAATTGAAAAGGATGTTGCATACCTGGAGATTGATCCCTTCTCCTGCCGCCTCTGTGGCCACGAGAACCTGGATCTCGCCATCCCGGAACTGCTGCTCCGAGAAAATTCTTGTGCCGGGTTCATCGCGAGAGCCGGGCTTCATTCCTCCATGGATGCAGCCGACCTTAAACCCCCAGAGCTTTAGCTGCTCCAGGAGGTAGTCGAGGGTATCCTTGTACTCGGTAAAAATAAGAAGCCTCTTTTCGGAATCACCGAAGAAGCCTTCATTGTGAAGCAGTTCTTTGAGCCTGGATAGTTTTGCTTCCGCCCCCGAGCCTTTCACGGCAGCGGCTTGTTTTGCGAGTTGCCGGAGCTCCCCGATTTCCTCTCGGACCTGGTCGGCATTGCCGGCAAGTGTAATGGCTTCAAGCATCTCTTCGAGTCGCTGGCGTTCGGAATCCTCCATTTCCTCGATCTCTTCGGGATCGGGGAGCTCGGGAGGCGCAAGCCGCGCCATTTCCTGTGCTCGCTTGATTCCATCTTCAAGCCTTCGGACACGATTCTCCAGGCTTCTCTGCATGGCATAGGTACTGGAGGCAAGCCGTCTCTGGTAGAGAGACATCAGGAAGCCGACCGCACGGGCGCGAGGGTCATCCCCACGGGCGGCGGCCGTAGCGCTTTGCCGTTTCACGAAGCGGGTAACATCTCTGTAGAGGTCGAATTCCTCTCCGTCGATCTTGAAGTCTACGGTATGCGGGATGCGTTTGGTAAAGATCTTTGCAGCCGCCCATGTTCCGTCCGGACGGCGCTCGGGAAAATATACCATCGCCTCCTTGGTGCGGCGCAAATAAAAAGGTGCCCGGCGACGGTCCATGGCCTCGCGGATGGAACGGACGTCTGCATAGGCATCCGAATCGAGAAGCTGGAGAAACAGGCTGAAATTGGCCGGATCTCCTTTATGGGGTGTGGCCGTGAGAAGCAGCATATGATCCGACTGATCCCGGAGAAGCTCTCCCAGGGCATAGCGTTCCGTCTTTCGGGCAGGAGGCGTCCAGGACATGCGATGGGCCTCATCCACGATGACGAGGTCCCACCTCACCTGCCTCAAACCCGGCAGGATGTCGTTGCGTTTGGCGAGGTCGAGCGAGGTGATGACTTTCTTCTGCTCGAGCCACTGGTTGACCCCGAACTGGTCGCGGATGTCGTACCCTTTGAGGACGAGGAATTTTTCGTCGAATTTTTCCTTAAGCTCCCGCTGCCATTGGAAGGAAAGGTTCGCCGGGCAGACGATCAGGATCCTTTCGGCAAGTCCCCGAAGCTGCAGCTCTCGGAGGAGAAGGCCCGCCATGATCGTTTTCCCGGCTCCGGCATCATCTGCAAGCAGAAACCGGACCCGGGCCAGCTTCAAAAGAGAATCGTAAACAGCCTCGAGCTGGTGGGGGAGCGGATCGACCCGGGAAATGGAGAGTCCGAAATAAGGATCGAACTCGTAGGCGATGCCCAAAGCGTATGCCTGCAGGCCGAGGCGGAGCAACCGTCCGTCGCCGTCGTATCGATATGCCGTATCTAAAATTGTAAGCTGCTCCAGATCCTCAGACCGGAGCGTAACCTTCCGGAAGCGTTCGGATTGGATACCGACAAGGCCGAGAACCCATATTCCCTTACCGCTTGCCTGGATGTTCTCGATACGCATCGGCTCCCGGAAAATGGAGCCCTTCAATATTTGGCCTTCACGCAGCGTTGGAGTATCCGGCATCCTTTTTCTCCATACCCAATAAAGTAGAGAGTTCTGGTTTCTCCCGCCGAGTGCGGGATTTTCGATTACTGCGTGCGGAAAAAAGCCTGTCCGACTCTATCAAATTTAGCTTAGTTTTCAAGCGATTATTTTATTTCGGCGGGATGATCACAGTTCTGAACCTCTGAATCCCGCTGCAGGCGGGAAACCTTTGACCCCCCTGAACGCTTACGAAAAATGTATTTCAATAAAAGCCGTAAAGGGGTAGCATCTATTCTTGTTTTTATCGAAGATAAGGAGATGAGGACAGGACATGTACTGTGAACGATGCAAGGGCGATATACCGGAAGGAGGGCAGAGGGAGCATCACGGGAAGATTCTGTGCGAGGACTGCTTCATCGATTCCGTTTCCACTCTCAAGGCATGCGACCCCTGGGCGGTCCACAGCGCCCAATCTTTCTCGAAAGGGGGGCAGCTGGAGCTGACTCCCACCCAGAAATCGATTCTGGAGGTTCTGGAAAGAAACGGGCCGATCGAACCGAAGCGGCTCTCCGAGAGGGTCGGTCTGGAAGAAAGGGACCTCGAAAGAGAAATCGCCGCGCTGCGCCACATGGAGAAGGTCAGGGGAGAGCTCAAGGACGGCAAAAAAAGGATCCGGCTCTGGTAGGCCCCCCGAGATGACCCCAAACCAATCTGCATCGAGGGCTCTGCCGAGAGGAATCGGTTTTGTCAAAAGACAGCCCCGGGACTGGAAAGTCACGGTCGCACGCTCATCGATCGCCCGATTCGTATACCAGATGGTCCTTCCTTACCAGTCGATCTATACGGTCGCTCTCGGTGCTACGGCCACCCAGCTTGGAATCGTAAACAGCGCGGGGATGTGCATCGCCGGGCTGGCAAGTCCCCTGGCAGGCTGGTTGATCGACCGGATCGGCATCAAAAAAGTCTACCTCACGGGCATCGGCCTCCTTTTTGCGGCCTATCTCTTCTACGGCATCGCCTTTAGCTGGGTGATCATCATCTTTGCGATGGCCGCATTCTGGCTGGGAGAAAACATCAGCGGGCACAGTTGCGCCACGGTTTGCGCAAATTCCCTGGCAAATGCGGACCGTGCCACCGGAATGACGCTCTGCGAAACGTTTGCCTCCGGTATCGTGGGAATCGGAGGTCCTGTAATCGGCGCTTTCCTGGTGGCAAACTTCGGAGGAGTGACCGCTTCCGGGATCCGACCCCTTTTTTTGCTGGCGACCGCCGGCACGCTGATCAGTTTTCTTCTCATTTTTTTCAAAATTTCCGATCGAAGTCATGCGCACACCGTGGAGCAGCGACCGAGGCTCCTCGGCTTCCTTTCAGATGTCTCTCAGGTGATGAGGGAGGGGCGCCATTTGAAGCGATGGCTCGTGATTGTCTCGGTCGGTTCCTTGCCGCTTGGAATGGTGTTTCCGTTCAGCCAGGTCTATGCCCATGAGGTCAAAGGCGCGGAAACCTATATCCTGGGGTTGATGGTTACAGGCTCTTCACTGACCTCGCTCCTGCTCGGCATCCCCCTGGGCAGGCTGGCAGACCGGATCGGCCGAAAGAAGACACTCTATATGACCCTTCCGCTTTTCTGGGCTTCCAATCTCGTTCTCATCTGGGCGCCCCGGCCGGAATTCCTGATTGCGGCCGGAATCCTGCAGGGTTTCTACTATATCTGCGCGACGATCAACGGGGCCATGTCTTTCGAACTGGTCCCGCGGGAACAGATGGGGCGATGGATCGGGCTGATGCGGTTCTGCAGGCTGCTGCTCAGTTCGGTTACGGCTTTAATCGGCGGCGTTATTTGGGACACCCTGGGGCCCCAGTATGTTTTCCTTGCGGTAATGGGGTTGGATCTCTTCATCCGCCTCCCTTTGCTGATCGGCATGCCGGAAACCTTGAGCTCTCGAAAATAACCCGCAACGGGTCAACTGAGGGATTCAGAAAATTCAAGCATACCGTTTTAACTATCTGGAACTCAGGAACTCACGAAAGAGCCAAAAAGGGTGTAACAATAGAAACCCCTCCCTGATTTCCTGAGTTCCAAATTTGTGTTGTCTTTGCTCTTTTCGGCTGACGGTATTTTGGGATATTCCGGGTCAACTGAGGAATTTGGGCGGGAGCGGGGGGTCTAAAACCGGCGCCTTGCCGGGAAGAACGATCACGGTCGATGTTCCGTGTGCCAGCACTTTTCCCTCCCCGTTTGCAACTTCGACTTCGGCATATCCGAGGGTTTTGCCGGTTTTGATCCGCCGTCCCTTCGCGATCAGCATGCCGGCAGATGCCGGCGCAAGGTAGTTCAGCTTGAGATCGACGGTGGTAAGGCCGTCAGCCTCCTCCAGATCGTAGTAAACCGACCAGAAGGCGGCCGCATCGAGAATGGAGGCAAATACCCCGCCGTGCACCTTGCCGAAGGGCTGCAGGTGTTTTTGGGCCACTTCGATCCCGATGACCGAATACCCGATGCCCACCTCCAGGATCCTCATGGAAAGAAGACCGAAGTACGGGCACCGATTGGCGAATTCATCGATGCGGCGGATGTATTCGGGGTTTACAATCCTCATCCGTGGGCTTTTCCGCAGCAGCTTCCAGGACCTGCGCAGCCGGCATGTCCCGGGTTCGAGCCGCAGCATGCCGTGTCTCCGGGGCCGGGCATCCGATCCCGCGCGCCTCCGGAGAAAGCCGCCGGTGCGGAGAGCATTTTTTTAAGATTTCCGCTTCCACAGGCTTTGCAGCGGACTTTTTCATTCCGGCCGCCGACCAGGATTTCGCTGAGGCTGCCGCAGTCCGTACACAGGTATTCGTAAAGGGGCATGTCCTTCTCCTTGCAGTTTAATGGGCGCAGTCTCCGCCGTGCCCGGCGCAGGTCATCATCGATGTATACTCGGGAAGTTTTCCCGATTGAATCAGCGCGAGATTCTCCGAAATCGTTCCTTCTGCAGCCCGGTAGACTCTGATTCCGGCGGCGTTTAGCTTCCTGAGGGCTCCCATTCCGATTCCTCCCACGACAACCGCCTCTACCGTCTTGCCGCCCAGGGCGGCGAGCGGCCGGCATCCGCCGTGTTCGTGGACCCGGTCCGAATTCTGGAGGGTTTCGAATTTACCGTTGACGCTCTCAACTACGATAAAGTATCCGGCCGTACCGAAATGTCCGTAGATCGGGCTTTCCAGCCCGAGATTTTCCTGCGAGGGGAAGGCGATCTTCATTTTTTCACTCCGTGATTGGTTCATTTGGATTGGGTAACAAGGGTGAAATGTTAATCAAAAGCATCCCTCAAGTCAAGGAGGATTCCGATTCGAGAATTTTCGTGCCGGGCCTTCGGCTTTATGCTAAATTTGAGGCATGAATGTCAGCCGAAAAGAATTCGATCGGATCGTCATGCGAGCCATCCGCCGCATCCCCGAAGAGATCCGAAACCATTTGGACAATCTCCTGATCTCCGTACAGAAGCGGCCTTCCCCCGAGCTCCTCGAGGAGATGGGCATCCCGGCCGATGAGACGCTGTTCGGCGTCTTCCAGGGCACGCCTCTGGTGGAGCGTTCCGTCATGGACAGACCCCTTTTCCCGGATACCATCTTCCTGTTTCAGGAGCCGCTGCTCGAAGCGTGCGCAAACGTCGAAGAGCTGGAAAAAGAAATCGAAATCACCGTGGTGCACGAGCTGGCCCATTTCCTCGGATTCAGCGAAGAGGACCTGGCGGAGCTGGGATACAGTTAACGCCATTTTAGATTTTAGATTTGGGATTTTAGATTCAAAATCCAAATCTTGCCATTTTTCTTCTTTGCGGCTTTGCGCCTTTGCGCGAGCCTCTTTCTATCTGCTTTATCTGCGGCTGTTATTCTTTACCGAAGCGCCTTGAGAATCCGGCCGCAGAGTTCATCGATCTTCTCTTTCAGGATCCAGCGGAATACTGCGACGATATCGTTTTCAGGATCGACCCAGACCACGTTTGAACCGGCGCCCCGGGCAAAGAAGCTGCTTTCGGGTGCACTCGGGGAAAGTGTTTTGCCTGTATTGAGCCAGAACATGTAGCCGTATTCCGGATTCTGTTCGGAGGGGGTTACCGCCTGTCTGATCCAGGCTTCCGACAAAAGCTGTTTCCCATTCCAGTTGCCCTTTCGGAGCAGAAGGTATCCGAAGCGGGCATGATCGCGGGAACTGATGAAGAGGCCCCCGCCCCAATGCCCGCCGCCGGAAACCGATTGAACGGGGCGATCTCCGACGACAACCTCCGAGTTCCGGTAGCCGTGCCATTCCCAGGTACTCGAAGCACCGATGGGGTTCATGATGTACTCTTTCAGGATCTCGGGAAGCGGCCTGCGCCAGACCCTCAGAACGGCCAAAGCCGCCCGGTTGACCCGGACATCGTTATATTCGAACCAGGTTCCGGGCTCCCGGAGCTCCCGCATGACCCCTTTTTGCGTCTGAGGCCCCCGGATCGAAACATCCCTGCCCCGGTCGATCCAATCGGGTTTTGTGAAAAGAGTCCCCTCCCATTCGCTGGTTTGCTGAAGCAGATGGTGCCAGGTGATCTTGTGGTTGTGCGGCGGTTCGAACCCTCCGTCATCGACAAGGTCCCTTACCGGAGCCCTGAGATCCGGAATCAGCCCCCGGTCATGCGCCAGGCCGGCACAGACGGCGACGTAGCTCTTGGTCGCGCTGAAAGTCATATCGGGCTTGAAGGTGTCCCCCCACTCGGCGGCGATCCGGCCTCCTTTGAGAACAATGCCGTTGGGTCCGCCCCTGGGTCGAATGGGGCCGATGATTTCATCGTAGGGAGGCGGTTCGGCCATTCTCCGGGTTAACGTTGTTGCAATATCCTGCGACCAGTCGGTTTCAGAGGCGAGTGCAAAATCAACCGCCTCCTGGAGCCGGACCGGATCGAACCCGTCTGCCTCCTCCATGATCTTCCATTCTTTATCAATGCCTGGAAAGTAAGGCATCGCATCCTCCTTCTTGCGCGATCGTTTCGAATCAAAACCTGCATCCGTCGAGCGGAGTGGAATCCATGACCCATGGCCGCTTTAACGGCAGGATATGGATTCTTATGTCAGGTGAGCACGGGTGTCAAGCGGCCTTATCTTTCAATCGTCTAATCCGCAGGTATTTCGGCCATTACGGAAGTCCCTTTTCCGGGTTGTGATTCGATCCAGAATTCTCCCCCCGCCTGGACCGTTCTTTCCTTCATGAGGGCGATTCCGGTTGTACCTGTATTGCTTCCGCCGGAAAGCACATCGGAGTCGAACCCGTTGCCATCGTCTTCTACGCTGAGTAAAACCCGATCGCCTATCTTGATGAGGCTCACATAAATTCTGTCTGCCGAGGCGTATCGGACGCTGTTTTCCAGACTCTCCTGCAGAATCCGGAACAGGGTCGTTTCCTTCTCCGGAGCCAGTCTCTTCTCCATACCTGCGGAAAAAAAATCGATACGGGCATCGATCCTCTTTTCAAAATCGTTGACAAGGGAGCGGGTGGCAGGAACCAGCCCGAGGTTGTCCAGTACGGTCGGTCTCAGCTTGCGTGAGGTTTTTCGGATGAATTCGATCAGGTCGGACGTCTTCTCTTTTGCTGCGCCCACGCTTTCGAGGACATCGCCGCCGAGTCCTTTTTTCTCCAGCTCTTCAAGGTCCATTTTCAATCCAATCAGCACCTGGCCTGCATAATCATAAAGCATCATCGCCAGATCCCGTCGGTCGTTTTCCAGCATCTCCAGCAGTTTTCGTGAGAAAATCAGGTGGTGCCGGGTGATTTTTTCGATCTCGTCCTGTATGGAAGCATTCATCCTTTCCAGCATTTCTTTTGATCTGGAAAGCTCCGCAATCCGCTTGCGCAATTCCATCATCGGATCTCCGCTTTTCTGAGCCGATTCAGGCGCATGCATCTGCTTTTGCCCCTTCGGCTTACCCCCCCTCTTCGGCTTGTTCATTCCACCGTACCCGCCAGAGCAACCCTGTCATTGAATCACAAATCATACTAAGCGTGCCACTTCGCGGCGATTCGTTTTATCAGGTGGAAGATGTATTTGGGAGTAAGGGTGAGAGTATTTTTTTCGGATTTCAGCCATATACGTATGCCGGAAGGAGGACGCCTCCAGCCTTGCCAAAGGGCCTGCGATCCCGGATGATTCCGTAGCGGAGAGGTGCTTTTACCCGCCTTCCGTCCTATTCGACTTCGATTTTAGTCATCTTTTTTTTCCTTTTTTTTCCGGATTCCCCTTTCTCGAGGTCTTCTATCCTCTCATCCACAAAGGAGCGGACCGCCTTCAAGAATTCGAGTCCCGACTTGGTCAGGTATTCACAGAATTTCGATTTCCTTCCGAAAGATGCTTCAAGATCTGAAAAAAAACGTCCGACGGGGCAGACGAAAACCTGCTCTTCATTCTTCTTTTCTGTCATGATCCTCCCCTCCGAAAAAGATGTCCAGGTACCGGTCGGTAAGTTTCGCCTTGATCTCGTTTATCGGGGCCACTGGCCGGGGCAGCAGAATATGCTGTTTGAATGCCCCGATCCTTACGATCAACTCATCGGACAGCTTGTTCAATTTCACGTCATCCTTGACGATGAAAGGGAGCCTCAAGCGCAGCCGATAGATCCCGTTCTTTTTGGTCAAGGTAAACGGCTCTCCTTTGAAAAACCGTTCCAGCGGATTTTTTTCCCCATAGATCTGGCCGGCGAATTTTTTGAGGTCCTCATATCCGAGGATTTCTCCCTGCTGCAGTGTGGAGGAAAAAATCGGCACCGGGCTGAAAAAACTCTTCGCCTCCTCCATATACCGTTTCTGTCCGGCCATCCATTCTGCAAAATAGGAGTCCATGACGACATCCGGCAGGACGCGGTTCATGATGACGGCATCGATGTTCATCTTATAGAGGCGAAAGTACATGAAAGCCCTCTGGGTTTCCTTGAGAACGATTTTTTCAGGGTTGGTAACGAGTCGAACGGTTGTAACCGCCGTATCCGTCAGAATGCGATCCACTCCCTGCAGGCGCTCGAAGAGCGCTTCGATCGCCTGAAAATATCGGTCGTCGGGGAGTGGGATGTCATACATCCTCTTTGCCACCGGGCGTACATACTTGACGATCGATCTTTCCATCCGGAAAATTTTTTGCATATACCATTCCAGAGTGGTCGGTATGCTGATGAAACGGAGAGACTCTCCGGTAGGCGCGCAGTCGAGCAGAATCACGTCGTACCTGTTCTCTCGGACATACCTGTTGATATGCATCAACAGGCTGACTTCCTCCATTCCCGGCAGAATCGCCAGCTCTTCCGCCAGAACTTCATCGAGACCTGTGGTGTTCAAGAGGCCGGACAGGTATCTGTGGATTTCACCCCAATTGCTTTGAATCTCCTCCTGTATATCCAGCTCCTGGATCCATAAGTTCGGACGGATCTCGACCGGAAGACCCTTGTTGTAATCGAGGAGCTCCCGTTTGAGATCGAATATATCGGAAAGGCTGTGGGCGATGTCCAGCGAGATGACAATCGTGCGGTATCCCATCTCAGCCGACAGGGTTCCGGTGGCAGCCGTAACAGAGGTCTTTCCGGTACCCCCTTTTCCGGCAAAAAAGATGATCCGCACGCTCTCCTCCCCGAAAGGGTTGCAGCTTGCCCGAAAGATTCGATGGATGAATGCCGGTATTCTATACAAAACGGTTCGGTTTGTAAAACTTCACCCGGATAATTGACAAGGATCGAGCTGTTGTCATATCTTATGACCGCAACGGAAATCGAGGCCTTTGCCTCCAATCGGATTGATGGAAATATGGCGATTTTCAAGAACAACCGCCTGGTCCCATTCAGAGCGGAAGAAATGTTCGACATGGTATCGGATGTCGAACGTTATCCGGAATTCCTGCCGGGCTGGCACCGCAGCGGGGTGCTCAAACGGGAAGGAGCCGTCTGGGATATCGAACAGGAGGTTGGGTTCGGTCCTTTCCGAATGTGTTTTCGCTCCCGGGCTGTTTTCGATCGGCCCAAAAGAATCGAAATCGTTTCTACGGACGATCCTTTTCGGAAGCTTGAGATTCGATGGTCCTTTGAACCGTCGAATCATTCATGCTGCCTCATCGACATCCACATGGCCTTTACGCTCCGCTCCGCCCTTCTGAAGCATCTCGTGGAGCCTGCGGTCGCCGGCCATTGGCGTCTCATCGTTTCGGCCTTCGAGGAAAGGGCGTATGCTGTCTATTCCGACTCCGACAGGCGTTCCGAGTGCGGATAAACTCCGGAATCTGTCCGTTTTCGCAAGCATCGCCAGGCTTCACATCACCCTGATTGCAGGCCTGGGAACCTTTACGTTCGGGTGGCTGTTTACCGGTGAATATCCTTGGCTGCTTGCGGGCATCTGCGCACTGGACTGGTTTATCGTCAATCTGATCAATCGAACCGTCGATCTCAAAGAAGATCGTGCGAGCGCCATCCCCCATACCGAGTATGTCGCACGGAGACGGAAGCGCCTCTCGGCGGCGATCATCGCCTTTTTGATCGTCTCCTTTCCGGCCGTCCACCTCCTGAAACCTTCCATAACCGGACTGAGGGTCGCCTGTCATCTGCTGGGTGCCTGCTACAACTGGCCGCTTCTTCCCCGAAAAAGGCGGCTGAAGCAGTTCTACTTCCTGAAAAACACCGCTTCCGGGGTCGGATTCCTCCTGACTGTCTTCGGCTATCCCCTTGTGGATGCATTCGGGAAGGGAGTTTTCGCTTTTCCTCCGGGAATCCGCTGGACCACGGTTTGCTTCTCGGCGCTTTTCTTCTTCCTTTTCATCCAAAGCTATGAATTGATCTATGATCTTCGGGATCTGCCGGGAGACACCGCTGCAGGGGTCCCCACCTATCCCGTCGTTCACGGCAGGCGTGCGGCGGTACGCATCGTATACGGCCTCATCTTCTCCTCGATCGCGGTTTTGACTGCAGGTTATGCGATCTCCGCCATTCCCTGGCGCATTTTCATCATGATCTGCGCGCCGATCATTCAAGGGCTGATGTTCAAGCGCGCCCTGATCCGGGGCATTTCCGCCGGGGACTGCATCCGGATGACATGGACGGGAGCGGCGCTTCTGTTTACCTACCACCTTTGGGTCGCAGCCCGTCTTCCCGGTGCAGGCCTTCCATGATGCTGCTCTCGGAATTTTTAATCGCTGCAGTCCTTGCCGTGTATTACCGCTTCCGGATCCTGAGAAATCCGGAGAGAAGAACCCTCGTCTACAAATTTTTCCTGATCGCCGCCGCCGCCTGGCTGGTGGAAGAGACCTCCATTCTCTTCTACAGGTTTTACTCCTACAGCCCGGATTGGAGCCTCTTTATCCTCGATGTTCCCGCGTCGATCGTTCTCATCTGGCCCGCCGTCATTTTTTCCGCCCGGGATATCGGCGTTCGGCTTGCGGGCCGGAAACCGAACCTCGTTCCCCTTATCGCCGCAGGGGTGGTATGGACGGATGCTTCCCTCATCGAACCAATCGCGGTGCATGCAGGGCTCTGGCATTGGAATCCGTCCGGGGTGCTGAATGTACCGTTGATCGGAATTTTCGGGTGGGCCTACTTTGCTTTTTTCTGTATTCTGGCCTGCGATCAGAAAGGCCGGAGCGGCCTTCCGACGGCATTTGCACTTCTGCGGGTGCTGCCTGCCGCCGCCGCCTGTCATCTTGCGCTGATATCCACCTGGTGGACGGCATTCAAGTGGGTGGAAGCCCCTGTCGACCGCACTTTTGCGGTCGCAACCGCATGGGCTGTCTCCCTTTTCCTGTCCTATGCGCTTTTTCGGCTCGGGGCCGGGTATCGCATCGAGAAAAAAATTCTTCTGCAGCGGCTTCCGGCTTCTCTTTTCATCTTCGGATTGCTTGCATCGGCAGATATCGACCGGCTTCTTTCGTCATATGCCGCAGCCTTTACCCTGCCGTACCTGACGATACTCGCGCAGCAGTACGCCTTTTCCCGTTCAACAGACAAAAAGGGCTGTCCAGCGCCCGGCTGAAGCGGAAGGGATCCCTTCCGGCAGCGAAAACAAAATCGGAATCGCCCGTTCGCTGCACGCCGGGAAATCGAGGCTGTTTTAGGAACCCCGGGTTCGGATCAAGATCCCCCCTTCGCCCGTACAGGCCCATTTTCTCCTCTAAAAACGGGCAGTTATTCCCCCATCCGCATCGCCGATCGATCGGCATGCAATTTGCTGTCTCCTTTCCTCCGGATTGAAAACGGTAGAACAGGATCATCCGAAAGGGGTACCAATTTTCCTCCCATGCGCGATCCGAGAATTTCAGAGATATGCCGCCTGTATCGTGAGGTTGACAGGAAAACCGCTGCGCTTCGGATGGCTTCGGGCCTGCGCTGCCCTTCCGGCTGCGGCCGCTGTTGTGCCACCTCGAAGGTGGAAGCCTCGATTCTGGAAGTGCTTCCTGCAGCAGAGGGGCTTTACCTGCGAAACGAAACGGATGCGGTCATGGCGATGATCGAAGAAAAAAACCGGCGGGGGGACAGGGTATGTGTTTTTCACATGGCCCATGAAGATCCTTTCAGTCAGGGCTGCTGCGCTCATTATCTGGATCGCCCGCTGATCTGCCGTCTTTTCGGATTTGCCGCAAGGGCGGGCAAGTCGGGGACGCTGGAATTCCGCCCCTGCAAATGGATCTCGGATACGCATCCGGAAACCGCCGCAGGGGCATCCGATCTGATTTCCCGCGGTTTCGACCTGCCCGTCTACCAGACCAGCTTCATGCAGGTCGCCTCGATCGACCCCTCCCTGGGATTTCAAAGCCTGCCGATCAACGTCGCCCTTCGGCGGGCAATCGAATACCTCTACTGGAAGCGTCCTCTGCCTAAAAAAAACAAAACGGCCGCATAGCTTCATTTCGAATGGTCAGCGCGCAGCCCGGCAGCGGCTTCACAGAAAGAGGTTTTGCCGATGCGGTCCGTTTGCGCCATTGACTCGAAAATAGGAATCTGCGATGTATTCCACGTTACGCGCTCGGCCCACTCCAGTATTTAGGGCCCATTTTCGATCATGCACATATGGGAGGGAAATCATGACGGTTTTAAATGAGATCGGGTATGCGGGAGAGATTTTGAGGGTGGATCTCACCTCTGCAAGGATCTGGTCTGAATCCTTGGATGAAGAAGCGGTCAAGAAGTGGATCGGCGGTATGGGGCTGGGGGCAAAATATCTGTACGAGGAGGTTCCTCCCGGCGTCGAATGGTCGGATCCGGAAAACCGGTTGATCTGGACAACGGGTCCTCTGGCAGGCACCGGAGTTTCAGGGGCAGGAACCATCAATATCATGGCCAAAGGCCCGATGACAAACCTGGCCGGATCGTCCCAGGCAAACGGATTCTTCGGCGCCTATATGAAATTTTGCGCGTTCGACGGAATCGTCTTCCAGGGAAAATCGCCTCATCTTGTCTATCTTCTGATTCGGGACGGAAAAGCGGAGATCCGGGACGCCCGGCATCTGTCGGGGAAAACGGTCGCCGAAACGGAGAAGCTGTTGAAGGAGGAACTCGGCGTCAACAGATACGGCGCCAGTGTTTTCGGCATCGGCCCCGCAGGTGAAAACAGGGTCCGCCACGCCTGCATCATCGGCGACGGCGGGCATGCGGCCGCCCACAACGGGTTGGGTGCGGTGATGGGATCGAAGAACCTGAAGGCGGTCGCTGCATTCAAGTCTTCGAAACAGATCGGCGTCTACGATCCCGATCTGCTCAAAGTAAAGGGAGAAGAAATGGTGGCGCTCGCCAAAACCCAGGGTCGATACAAGTGGGGTACCGGCGGCGGTTTTTCCAACTTGCACAAGAGCGGCAGCCTGCCAGTGAAAAACTATACGACCAATCTTTTTCCCGAGCATGAGAAGATGAACGGCCAGTATATGAGGACCCATTTCAAGATCCGGTCAAGACCCTGCTACAAATGCGCGGTTGCCCATGTCAAGGAGGTCACGGTGACGGAAGGCCCCTATGCGGGCTTTGTCGGTGAGGAACCCGAATACGAGCAGATGGCGGCCTTCGGGCCCCAGATCGGAAATACGGATCTCGGAGCCGTGGTCATGCTGGCCAATGAGGTGGATGCCTTGGGG
>QZKK01000205.1 GCA_003599475.1 Desulfobacteraceae bacterium | reverse complement strand
AAGAAGCCGGAGCAAGCGGGATTCTCAAAGAAGACCTCAATTGCCGTCAGATCGCCAACTTCATCGTCATCGCTCTAAACGGCGCCGCTGCGCTCTATATCTCTAGCCGGGACCCATTGATCCTTGAAACCACAGCCGTTCAACTCCGGGCGTATCTGAATCAATCGAGAAGATCGGGCATTCAGGAATAAGAGAAAGATTTCGCAGGTCAGATCGCCGGAAGAGATGAAATATAGTTTTAAAAGATACCAACCGGTCTTTATAATAATTTTTCCGAATCATTTCAGGGAAAGATGTTTCTGCAGTTTTCTTTGAAATAGGTTTTCCGCCGACAAAGGTCTTCAATGACCGGAAAGGAGAAAAGTGATGGATCCGGACCGATTTCTATCCGATCGGGTGAGAGGGCTTAAAGCAAGCGCGATTCGGGAGATTCTAAAGGCAGTCTCGAAGCCGGGGATGATCTCCCTTGCAGGAGGAATTCCTTCGGAGGAGAGCTTCCCCTTTGAAATCATAGCCGAGCTGTCGGACCTTGTGTTTGAAAAATACGGCCCTTCCGCGCTCCAGTACGATTTTACGGAGGGTTTTCTCCCCCTCCGCCGGGCTCTTTCCGTCTATCTTACAGCAAAGAAGGGAATCCCCGCTGGCGTGGAGGAGGTTTTGATTACGAGCGGATCGCAGGGTGCGCTGGACGCCCTGGGAAAGATTCTGATTTCTAGAGGAGACCGGATCGCAGTGGAGGATCCGACCTATCTGGGGGCTCTGCAGGCCTTCTCGGTCTATGGACCGGAGCTTGTCAGTCTGGAAACAGACGCGGAAGGGCTGCTGCCCGATTCCCTGGAAGCCGTCCTCGGCAGCGGCAGGGTGAAACTCGTCTATCTCGTGCCCAACTTCCAGAATCCGACCGGAAGGACGCTTTCTCCGGAGCGACGCTTCCGGGTGGCAGAGCTGCTCAAGCGCTATCAGGCGCTTCTGATAGAAGACGATCCGTACGGAGATCTTCGATACGAGGGGGAATCGATTCCGCCGGTAAAGGTGCTGGCGTCCGAGCACGTGATTTATCTCGGCAGCTTTTCGAAGGTGTTCGCTCCGGGGCTGCGCGTCGGATACTGCCTCGCACCGGACTGGGTTCGCTCCTGGCTGGTTCGAGTCAAACAGGGGGTGGATCTGCATTCCGGCACCTTCGGTCAGGCCCTGGCCGCGGAATACCTGGCCGGCGGCCACATCGAGACGCAGCTTCCGCGAATCCGGGATCTGTATCGCCCCAGAAAACAGGCAATGCTCGATGCCCTCGACGCTTGCTTTCCGAAGAGTTTTCGATGGTCCCGCCCGCAGGGGGGGATGTTTATCTGGGTGGAGGGACCGGAGACCCTGGACACAGAAGAGCTATACCGGAAGGCTCTTGCGGAAAACGTCGCGTTTGTTCCCGGAAGATACTTCTTTGCCCGCTCAGGACGTGGATTTTCCACCATGCGGCTGAACTTCACCCGCTGCGACCCGGGTGTGTCGGGCTCCGCGATCCTTGTGCTTTCCGGGATCATCCGCAGGATGCTGCGGCGACCTGGCGTGGAAGCTCCTGTTCGCCTTCATCCAGCCTTGCCGGGCGCATAAAGGTCTTTGCACTTTCATCTCGTGTTCGGTCAGCTCCCGATGAGCTGTTCCAGAATATCATCCAATCCCTTCGCCACAAATGCACCGGCCGCCTTGAGGCTGTTCGATTTCGATTCCGCAGTGCCGAATCCCCTGGAGATGATCGCCCCGGCATGCCCCATCCGCCTCCCGGACGGGGCGGTTGCGCCGGCGACAAATGCGATCACCTTCTTGGGATATTTTGTCTTCCGGATATAGGAGGCTGCCATTTCTTCTCCCGCCCCTCCGATCTCACCGATGATGATGACCGTATCCGTCTCAGGGTCGAGACGAAAAAGCTCCAGGGCTTCGACAAAGCCTGTGCCCTTTACCGCATCCCCGCCGATGCAGATGCAGGTGGACTGTCCCACCCCGCGGTAGGTCAGGTTGGATGCGATCTCATGGGTGAGAGTCCCGCTTCGGGAAATCATGCCGACACTTCCCCGGCTGTAGATAAAGCCGGGCATGATGCCGACCTTGCTTTTTCCGGGGCTGATCACCCCGATGGTGTTGGGTCCGACAAGCCTTATTTTCCCTGCCGCGGCTTGGGTGCAGATTTTCAGCGTGTCGTGAAGCGGGACGAATTCGGTCACCAGAACGATGAGGGGAATTTTACTGTCGATGGCCTCCAGAGCCGCATCGAGGGCCCCTTGGGGGGGCACAAGGATCATGGAGGCATTGAAATCGATGCTTCTTTTGGCCTGAGCGACGGTGTCGAAAACGGGGACCCCGTGGATCTCGTGCCCCCCCTTTCCGGGGGTAACGCCTCCTGCAACCGCAACTCCATATTCCATCATTTTCAGCGTATGGTATGCTCCCTGCTTTCCCGTTGCCCCCTGAATCAGGACGCGGGTATTGCCATCGACCAATATGGACAATTCAGGATGCTCCTTTCGTCTTCATTTCCTTCAGAAGCAGGATGACCGCCTCTTCGGTGGTGCCGTACTTGACCACGGGGATGTTTCTTTCCTCCAGGATCGTCCATCCCTCATCCTGGGAATGCCCGCGCATTTTTACCACGATGCTCTGTTCCGGCTTCATTTCGTCTACCGTACGGGCGATCCCGCCGGCCATCTGTTCGCAGTTGTTGATTCCGCCGAAGACGTTGAGCAGCACGCCTTTGACACCCGGGGTTTTGAGCACCACTTTCAGCGCTGCAGCCGTTTTTTCCCAGGTCGCATCTCCCCCCAGGTCCAGGAAATTCGCCGGGCTGCCGCCATGATTCGAAATCATGTCCATCGATGCCATACCGAGTCCGGCACCGCCGCTGATGAGCCCGATGTCTCCGCCATCGAGACGGACATACGATACGCCTGCGGCGGCCGCCTCTTCCTCCAAGGGGTCGGAAAAAGTTTTTCCCCGGGCAAATGCCTTAACCTCCGGCAGCCGGAAAAGCGCCGAATCATCGATTTCCATCCTGGCATCCGCTGCAAAGATCCGATCGTCCGGCCCGACGATCAGCGGATTGATTTCGGCTGTCACCGCCTCATATCGAAAATAGCATCGGATCAGCTTCAAAAGAATCTCAGGGATCCGGCGAAGCCTCCCGCCGGTCATACCGGTATTTGAGACCAGATCGATGAGATGATGGATACGTATTTCCCGGTCCGGGTGGAGCGGCAGCCGATGAAAGAGAGAAGAAGATTCGGATGAAAGGGCTTCGACATCCACTCCGCCCCCGGCGGAGACCATCAACACCGGAATCGATGCCTGAAGATCCAGGGTGATACCCGCGTAGAATTCGATTTCCGCCGGTACCCTCTTTTCGATCAATACCCTCCGGACGGGTTCACCGGATATCGACATACCGAGCAGCCTGCCGGAAGCCTCCTCCAGATCCTCCTGCGTCCGGGCAAACAGAATTCCGCCCGCTTTACCTCTCCCGCCGCCTATGATTTGGCTCTTGACCGCCACAGGAAAACCGATCCGGTCCGCGATGGCGCGCGCTTTCTCGACGGAGTCGGCCAGGTCTCCTTCCGGAACGGGGATCCCCACCCTCTGAAAGAGTGTTTTTCCTTCAAATTCGTATAGTTTCATGATTCACCCTGTCGTTGCATAAATTTCAAAGCAGAACGGCCATTTTACCCTTTCAGAGGCGCTATGCGCCCTTGTCTCCGCTGGTCTTTAGAACTCACATTTTGTGAAATCCAGAAAGCATGCGGCAAAATGGCCTCGCGTGTTATTTATCAGCATCCAAGGGCTGCAATAGTTGAACCGTTCTGCAACGACAGGGTTCATCCGCGAGATTACGTCGATTACACAGACCGGGATAACCGGATTACCTTCAACTTTCAACATCGAGCTTTGAACTCTTAGCTTCGGTTGCTTTCCGCTTTATGGCTTCCCCCATCTCGTAGCCCTTTTTCAACGCATTGCGGTTCTGTTCGATGGTTTCGGGCGGAACATTCCCCGTCAGGGCCTTTTCGAGCGAGGATATCGACACGATGCCGGTTACGGCCGAGAGGGCACCGAGCATGATGATGTTGGCAAAAAGAGAGCGGCCGAAAGTCTCTTCCGAAACGGAGGTCGCCCTGACCGGATAAAGCCTCCGGGACTTTTCCGGAGCCGGCTGAACCAGCGTCGTATCGGCGATGATCACCGTATTTTCCGGATCCGTCGCCTCGGCGTATTTTTCCATGGCCGGCTGCGACATCACCACAAAAGCATCGATTCTTTCGGCCTTGATATAGTCGATCTTTTCGTCGCTGATGATGACCTCCGACCTGCAGGCGCCGCCGCGTGCCTCGGGTCCGTAGCTTTGGGTCTGGGCCACTTCTTTTTCTTCAAGGACGGCCGCCAGGGCGAGCAGGAGGGCTGCCTTGATGACTCCCTGCCCGCCGAATCCCGCAAACACGACTTCACTTCTCATCTTCTTTCTTCTCCAATGAAACAGCCATATCCGGACAGATCATTTCACAAAGCCTGCACCCGGTGCAGTTTTCCGAATCGCAGGCTTCCGGAACGAGGTAGCCTCTGGCATTTCTTCTGTTCGAGACCTTCAGCACGTTTTTCGGGCACTGATCGACACAGAGGTGGCAGCCTTTGCAGTAATTTTCATCGATGCAGATTTTATTCAAGGATATCGTCTTTCACCCAAGCGCTTCGAGATCTCATCATCCGGACTCGAATCGCCGGTTCGTTTAAAATAGGTTTCCGTATTCATGATCGCACGGGCCAAGCCGTGCCGTTTGCGGCATTTGATCGAACTGGAAACTGAACACTCCTGAACACTGAACACTGAACGCTGAACACTACATTGAAGTTTCAAAACGGTGCTATAACACGGCCGCTTTGTCCATCATGGCATAGATGCGTTCGGAAAGCTCCGGCCGCCCGTTTTCCTCATGCAGCTTGCCGATTACGATTTTATCCTCGAGCGACTCGGGTGACATTTTTTCCGCTTTGGATCTGGTGATGCTCCGTTTCTTGATCATCCGAAGCATCTCCGCGGGGTTTGCCGTGCCGTAGATATACCGGCCAGCCTGGGTCGGACACTGCGAAACGACATCCAGAAACGAAAACCCCTTGTGCGCAATGGCCTCCCGGATCGCCGTTTCCAAGCCTTTCGGGTGGGCGCTGGTCCAGCGTGCAACATAGGTGGCACCGGCGCAGACGGCGATTGCGCAGGCATCCATCGGCGGTTCCAAATTTCCGTAGGGGGATGTCTGGGTCTTGGCATCCGACGGCGTGGTCGGAGCCGCCTGGCCGCCGGTCATGCCGTAGATACCGTTATCCAGCATGATGACGGTCAGATCGATGTTGCGCCGGGCCGCGTGCAGAAAGTGGTTGCCGCCGATACCAACGCAGTCGCCGTCTCCCGTAAACACCACGACATGCCGCTTGGGGTCTGCCAGCTTCAAACCGGTGGCAGCCGCGAGGGCTCTGCCGTGAAGCATGTGCAGGACATCGGTTTCGACAAAGACCGGAGCCCAGCTCGAGCAGCCGATGCCTCCGACAAGCGATAGATCGTCGATGATGCCCAGGCTATCGACAGCGCGAAGAAAGGCGTTTAGAACCGTCCCGTGTCCGCACCCCGGGCAGAAGATGAAGGGGAGGGCGCGTTTTCTCAAATACTTTTCTGCAAGCGGATGCATAAGAGTGTCCAGGGTTCAGTGTTCAGGGTTCAGAATCGTTGCACGTTGAAAGTCCAGTTTTATTGAATGCGATTTTGGACGTTCGACGTCTTTATGGCCTCTTTATGGCCTCCAGGATTTCGTCGGGTCGGTGCAGATCGCCGCCGAGTTTGGGAAGCGATACGACCCGGCGTCGACCATCGTTTAGACGCTCCACTTCCCGGGAAATTTTTCCGATGTTCATCTCCGGAACGATGACCGCCTTCGACGGGCCGATTGCGGCTTTTACGGCCGCATCCGGAAACGGCCAGAGGATGTTCAACTTCAACATGCCCGCACGGAGCCCTTCGGTTCTGGCCCGCCGGACCGCAGCGGCGGCGGACCTCGAAACGCTTCCATAGGCGATGACCAAAATATCGGCATCTTCCGTAAACAGGTTTTCCAGGTCCTCCAGCTCCCCGGCATGGTCGGTGATCTTTCTGCAGAGGCGCTCCATCAGCCTGCCGCTGAGTTGAGGGTCGTGGCCGGCGCGGATTCCCCATTCATCGTGTAGCTGCCCGTCCACCAGCGTCCGGTAGCCTTTGCCGAAAACCGGCATGCCGTCCAGCAGCCCCGAAGGGAGCGGAGCATAAGGTTTGTACCGATCCGGGCCTGCAGCGGGAAGGCTCCGTTCGAATACTTCGACTGCCGGAGGGATGCGAAGCTTTTCCCGGGTATGGGCCACGATCTCATCGGTGAGCAGGATCACCGGAACCCGATACCGTTCGGAAAGATTGAAGGCCTTGATCGCCGACTCATAGGTCTCCTGCACGGAAGACGGGCAGAGAGCGATGATTTCGTAATCCCCGTGTGAGCCGTACTTCGCCTGCATGACATCCTGCTGGGAGGACTTGGTCGGCTGCCCCGTAGAAGGGCCGCCGCGCATCACATCGACGATCACGCAGGGGGTTTCGGTCTCGGCCGCATATCCGATGCCTTCCTGCATCAGAGAGAATCCGGGTCCGGATGTCGCCGTGCAGGCCTTCATCCCGCCCCAGGAGGCGCCGATCACAGCCGAAATGGAGGCGATTTCATCCTCCATCTGGATGAATACCCCTCTTTTTTTTGCCAGCTCGTATGACATCCGCTCGGCGATCTCCGAAGCCGGCGTGATGGGGTATCCGGCAAAGAACCTGCAGCCTGCCCGAATGGCACCCAAAACGAAAGCTTCGTTCCCCTGTACGACAACGATTTCCTCTTTCAAAAAAGCCTCCGCTGAGACAGGAAAAAAAGCGCGCATGCCGGTTGCCGGCGACTCCGGTGTATCACTGAACCTTTCCCCGCATCGCATCTTCGCGCGAGACGGTTTTCGGAGGATACTTCCCGAAATCGAGCGCCATGACAAAATCGGACAGTGCCTCCAGTTGGGCCGCGGAAAGATCATACTTCGGCATGATCGACCATGGGCTGGCCTCCTGGGGATTCCGGATAAAGTCTACCAGCCATTTGCGGGTTCGATCCTTGGCCGTCACGTTTGAAAGATCCGGCCCCTCCCGCCTCCCGCCGGAACCCAGGATGTGATGGCAGTAGGCACATTCCCGATCCGCAAACAGTTGGAGACCGCTTTGCTCAGACTGTGTCAAAGTGCGATCCGGAATTCGGATCATACGGCCGTAAGGCCTGGAATTCGCCGTGCCCACCACCCCCAGGTAGACGATTCCCACCAGAAAGGTCACACCGACAGCCGTCGCCAGGGGGCGATCCTTCGGATGCCTTGCCGGAGAGCGGCTGATAAACGGAACGGCAAAAAGCAGGAAGATCCCGAAGATCGGAATGAGCAGGCTCCCGATCACCTCCGCACGGCCCGAAAAAAAAGTCAGCAGTTGAAAAAGCCACATGTAATACCACTCCGGACGCGGCAAATAATCCGGATCTATGGTTCCGGCCACATCGTCCTTGGGGACCTCGGCAAAAACGGCCAGGATAAAAATGATGCAGAAGACGGCTGTAAAGACGACGGAGGCGCGGGACAGATGTTCGGGGAAAAAATGATAACCCGAATCCTCTTGCACGGCCTCCGATGGGGGCTCGGTCTTCGAGGGGGGGCTGCTGATTCCGTGGATGCGCACCAGATAGATATGGGCGGCGATAGATAGTGCGGTCGCAGCCGGAAGCATCAATGTATGAATGGCATAAAACCGGGTCAGGGTAAGGCCGGATACCGTATCTCCTCCGAGCAGCACCCGGGTCGTCCATCTTCCGACAATCGGAAGATCCCTCGGGATATTGGTTCCCACGACTGTCGCCCAATAGGCCTTCTGATCCCAGGGCAGGAGGTATCCGGTAAACCCGAACCCCAGAATCAGCAGCAGCAGGAAAACGCCGAATACCCAGGTCATTTCCCGCGGATTCTTGAACGCACCGGAAAAGAAGCTATCCATCATGTGAATCAAAAGGATGATCACCATGGCCCCGGCTCCCCAGTGATGGACCCCCCGCAGGATCGGACCGAGGGTAACCTCCCCCATGATGAATTCGATGGAGCGGTAGGCATGCTCGGGCGATGGATTGTAGTACATGGCCAGGAACATGCCCGTGGCTGCCTGGACGATGAACAACAGAACGAGGATGCTTCCCAGGGTAACGGTCCAGCCGAGACCGGCCGGAAGCGGTTTCTCCATAAAGGGTTTGAGGTATTCGGGCCAGCCGAACCGGTCACTGAGAAAAGAGCGCACGCGAGACAATTTAAGCCACCTCCACCAATAGAGTACCGCCCTCGGATCTGTACCCCATGCGCTCCAGCGGCCGGGGAGGAGGCCCCGAGTTGACGCTTCCATCCGGGTTGAAAGATCCGCCGTGACAGGCGCATACGAACAACTGTTTTCCCCGGTCCCAGTGAACCGTGCACCCCAGGTGGGTGCAACGGCTGCTGAAGACCACAATTCGATTTCGGCTCTCATCCATCGCAACCAGGATCGGAAGGGTCTTGTCACTGCTGTAGAATGCGTCCTTTACCCGGTACCGGATGTTTACCGTGGACACCTCGCCGGGTGCAAAGGCATCGAAGCGACCGGCGGAAACCCATTGAGCGCCCGATTTGCGCATCGCGGGGCCGACGGCCGCCGCGATCAGAACCCCTCCGAGTGCAACGGCTGTCGCACCCCCCAGTCCATAAGTGACCTGTTTCAAAAAGCGGCGCCTCGAAGGCTCCGGAACCCGATCGACTGTCTCTTTTTCGATCGGTTCTGCGGGGGCGGAAGATTTCCGGGGCTTTGTGCGGAAAAGGTCGAAGCAGGCCTCCCGCTGGAGATGCTTGATGGCCCGGGTGGGGCTGATCTCCTTCGGGCAGACTTCGGTGCAGTTGAACTCGGTCCGGCAGTGATAACATCCCTCCAGGACCCGGTCCAGGCGCTCCTGCCGGAGACCGTCGCGGCTGTCGGCAAGCAGGGTAAAGGCGCGGTTGATTGCAGCCGGCCCGCCGTACCGATCATGATGATGGACCATGCTGCAGCTCGAAACACAGCAGCCGCAGGCGATGCATTCGGTGGAAAGCCCGATGACCTGCCTTTCCCTGGAATCCGGCCGGATGACGGCCGGCTCATCGGTCTTTTCCGCCGGATCGAAAAAGGGCATGGCATCCTTGTACTTCTCGAAAAAAGGATCCATGTTCACGACCAGGTCTTTTATGACCGGGAAATGATTCAAAGGCCGGATGGTGATTTCCTTCTCCTTCAGATCCGCCACCACGGTTTTACAGGCCAGGCGCTCCCTGCCGTTGATCACCATCGCGCAGGAGCCGCACATGCTGATGCGGCAGGCATATCGAAAGGAAAGAGTCGGATCCTGTTCCTTCTGTATCTTTAGGAGCAGATCCAGGATGGTGGTGAGGCTTTCGTCTTCGATACCGATTTCGAAGCGATCGAAACGGCTTTCCTCCTGCCTGGTCGGATCATAGCGAAAAACGCTGACCCCCCTTTTGGTATTTTTTGTGCTCACTTCAGCGCACCTCGGTTAAAAGCCGGTAGACTGTGGACGGTAGACGGTGGACGGTGCGCGGCGGCAGAACCCCAACCCGCAACCCGTAACCTTGTAACCCCGTAGCCTGCATCTCGCAACCCGCAATCCCGCCTCGGCGGGACAACCCGCAACTTAATAGATCCCAATCCAGACGATCACCATCATCAGAACGCCCGTGGCGCCCAGCCCGGCAAGCAGCGCCTTCTGGTATCTGACATCGATCACGTTGAAATCGAGCAGAATGACCCTGAGCCCCAGGACTGCATGGAAGGTGACGGCAAGCAGCAGCAGAAACTGGATGATCGGCTTGTACGTAAGCGTCAGGTGCAACGCGAGAAAAAAGATGATCGCCAGAGCGGAAATTCTCTGCCACAGCCATGCCCACATCCCCGCCGGAGTGTTTCTCATCCGGTTGGGGTCCTGCTCTCCCCATCGGAGCGGTTTGCGCTGCCGAATCTCGATCTCCTGATCCATTTCTTCTCCTGATTGCAGAGTCTGCATAAAGAACGCCTCTGACGTTACCCGTTTTTGCTTGAGTATCTTTCTAAATCGGAAAAATCCAAAACACTGGATTCCGGCTTTCGCCGGAATGACGATATAAGCGAATTCTTGACTTTTTACGAGAACGTCAAATCTAAAATCTAAAATCCAAAATCTAAAATCTTAAATGTCCGTCGGTTTCATGTATTTGAGATTGACCGGTTTTTTTTCAAACACGGGCTTTCCGTCCTCTCCTCTTTTGAGAAAAAGATTGTAGAGCCCGCTTTTATCATCCTGGTTGGGAAAGTCCGTACGGAAATGGGCTCCCCGGGTCTCCTCCCTCAAAAGCGCAGAGGCGGCAACCATCCGGGAGACTTCAATCATGTTGAGAAAGTCGATGTAATTGTTCCACAACATATTGAATGCACGTACGCCGGAAACACCGACCCTTTCCGATTCCAAACGGACGGATTCGATCCGATCGAGCGCGACCCGAAGATCCTTTTCATTTCTGGCGACCCCCACATGACTCCAGTTGAGCTCCCGCAGGAAATCCCTGAGCGGGTAGAGGCCCTTGCCGTCTCTGCGGTGAAAAGGTTCGATGTACTTTTCCGTAAAGACCTCGATCTGCCCGGCCGCCGTCTCGGGGATCGTGCGGTTGCCGTTTCGCAGATATCTTGCCAGGGCCTTTCCGGCGAGGCGTCCATATACGCAGGAGTCCGCAATCCCGTTTCCGCCCAAACGATTGGCGCCATGCACCCCGCCGGAGTCCTCTCCGGCCACAAAGAGCCGCTCCAGCGATGTCCTGCACTCCGTATCGATGACCGCTCCCCCCATCATATAATGCGCCGTGGGCGAGACCGGCACCGGGTTGCGCGCCAGATCATAGCCGAATGTTCTGCAGCGAAGGCACATGCCGGGGAAGTTTTTCTCGACGAACTCGGGACCCAGGTGAGAGGCGATGATGTGAATCCCTCCGTGGTCGAATCCCCGGCCGGCGCTCATCTCCAAAAACGAAGAACGGCTGACGACGTCCCGGGTGGCACGCTCCATCTTCTCCGGATCATACCGTTTCATGAACCGTTCGCCCTCGACATTGACCAGATGGGCACCCGAACCCCTCAAACCCTCCTCCAACAGAGAGCCTGCCACCACACTTCCCGGCACGATGAGCCCCGTGGGATGAAACTGAAGCATCTCCAGATCGACCATTCGAACCCCGGCACGGTAGAGCATGCCCAGGCCGTCCAGAGATTTTTCCGGTCCGGGAGCGAAAAACCGATAATGGGTCGGTCCGCCGCCGGTTGCCACCAGGGTTGCAGCCGCTTCCACGAGCAAAAACCGGCCGCGCCGGATGTCCAGCAAAAGCGCCCCGGTCACCTGGCCTCCGGATGGGTCCGTGAGAATCTCCAGTGCCCGATGCTCCTCGAGCACCGGGATGTTCCGCTTCATGATCTGTTCGGTCGTTCGGCTGATGATTTCGATTCCGGTCAGGTCGCCTTTGTGAACGGTGCGATCGAAGGACTGGCCGGCAAAAGGTTTTTGATGGATTGTGCCGTTCGGGTTGCGATCGAAGAAGCAGCCGTATTTTGTCTCCATCTCTTTGATGGTGGGGGTGGCCTGCTCGACCAGAAGTTTTGCAAGGTCCTGATTGTTGATGAATTTGCCGCCTTTGAGGGTGTCGGCCAAATGTTTTTGGTGCGAATCGGCCTGATTCAGCACTACATTGAAGCCTCCCTGGACCATGCGGCTGCATCCGCCTTTTCCCATGAGCGCTTTCGTGACGATGATGATCTTCAGATCCGGATCGGCATCGTATGCGTTCAAAGCGGCCATTTGGGCGGCGCCGCCCATTCCGATGATGAGGATGTCGGCTTTCAGTCTGTCGATGGATTCCATTGTTTCTCCGATCGGCTATGCCATCCGGTCGATATTCCGGAGGGCGTCGGACCGGACGCTTTCGATATGTTTTCGCATGAGCAGTTCCGCCCTTTTATCGTCTCCGGCCTCGATTCCTTTGAGGATTTCATAATGCTCGTCTACGGTCTTTCTCGCTCTTCCAGGAAGCATGACGGTCCTCAGGCGAATGATCTGGAGATGCGTGTTGACCGTATCCATCATGCTTTGAAGCATGCGGTTGCCGCAAGCTTCCTGCAGTATGGAATGAAACTGGATGTCCGACTGGGTATATGTCATCCGATTCCGTTCTTCATCCGGCACCGGCAAAATTTTTTCGAGACATTTGGAAAGCCGGATCAGGTGTTTTTCGTTCATCCGACCGTATTGCCGGTCGTGGATCCGGACCGTCGCCAAACGGGCGATCAGCCCCTCGAGCACTTCCCGCACCTCGAGCACTTCCCGAAGCGTTTCTTCGGACTGCCGGATGACAAACGCCCCCTTTCGAGGGATCATCCGAACGATGCTTTCGTTCGCCAGCCGGCACAAGGCCTCCCGGATCGGGGTCCGGCTCACGCCGGTCTGTCTGGCGAGCTGCTCTTCATTGATCTTTTCACCCGGTTGAATTTCCCTGAGGACGATCATCTTCTTCAGGACATCGTAGACCTGGTCTCTCAGGTTGGTATTTGAAATCAGCTTGTCCACGGGCACCCGCTTCGGTATAAATAATTTCGTATATTGTATACTGAGACCCTTTTCTCCTTGTCAACACAAATCGTTGGATTGAAGCTTTTCCTTCCGGAGTTGACGAAACTCTTGAACTGAGGCATCGGGATGCGGTAAATGAGGGCTATGGAATCCCTGCTGATCGCTCTTTTCCTCATTCTTTTCATCTATCTGGTCTTTCAGATGTGCAGAGAATCGGATGCGGGCGAATCCCCGGTTCACCCGGAAACAGATTTCGACAAAAGCGCAGCGGTGCTCGACGAGATATCGAAATTGGGAAACCGGGACCTCTATCGCCTCAAAGACGCACTGTACGATCTGAAGTCGGCCTTGAATAAATTGGATGAAAGGCAAGGCCTCCGGAAGCCGGGGACCGGACTTTCCTGCAAAACGGCCGGGATGCCGAAAAAAAATGAGGGAAGGCAGTCCCTGAGAAAGACTCTGCGTGCGATAAACGAGATGGAAAACAACGAAATAGAACACCGGAAGCCTTCTTTTTCGAAGTTCCAGTGCTTTATCATTCAGTTCGCACTGATTCTGATCACTCTTTTGCTGATTCTTCACTAGAAGATGAAACAGAATTTCAAACTCACGATCGAATATGACGGAAGCCTCTATTGCGGCTGGCAGCGACAGAAGCAGGGGCGAAGCATCCAGGCGGAAATCGAAAACGCGCTCGGCCGGATGATGCAGCAGAATATCGTCCTGATCGGTTCCGGCCGGACCGATGCCGGCGTTCATGCCCTGGGACAGGCGGCAAACTTTATCTGCGATACGCAGCTTTCTGCGGAAAATGTTCAAAAGGGGCTAAACAGCATGCTGCCGGAGGATATCGTGATCATGGGATGCGAGAGGGTCCCGGACGACTTCCATGCCCGCTACCGGGCAAAGAAAAAGACATACCGGTATCGGATCCTGAACCGTACGCTCCCGTCTGCAATCGGGCGGCAGTATGTCTGGCACATCCGGCGACCGCTCGATGCGGCAGCAATGAGGCGCTGCCTGCCTTCGATCACCGGTACCCATGACTTCAAATCCTTTGAAGGATCGGGGAGCCCTCGTTCTTCCTCCATTCGGACGGTTTTCGAGGCCGCAATCCATGATTGCGGCGACGGCATGCTCGTGTTTGAAATCACCGCCGACGGTTTTCTGAGGTTCATGATCCGGAATATCGTCGGCACCCTGGTGGAAGTGGGACTCGGAAGGAATACCGAAGAAGGTTTCGATCGTATCCTTCGGTTCAGAGACCGGAACAGGGCAGGAATAACGGCCCCGGCGCACGGGCTGGTGCTGGTCAGGGTCGAATACGATTGAAGCAAAATGAAAAACCCCGCTCTTGAGGAGCGGGGTTTACCAAAAGATCCAAGGATGCACGATCTGCGGATGCACTATCTGCTTGCCCGTTTGGAAGCTTTAAGCGGATTGACCTTGGTTTTATTCGCTGCGACAGCCGTTACAATATGGGAAGCCAGGTTGCAGTTTCCGTTTTTCCACTTCAGTGACGGATCCGGACAGGCGCTGCAGTACCAACTGGCCGTTACCTGTACAGTACGGTTGCACCCGTTGCATTTCTCTACGATCTCATGGCAAATCCCGCCGTTATAGGAGCAGCCCTTCGCAGTCATGAAAGGGCACTCTTTTCCCTGGCGAACTGTTGTACAAAGCATCGGAATCACCCCCTTTGAATCAAATTCCCGGCATGGTTCGTTTTTTCCCAAAAAAAAAGCCCGAGGAAGAGTCACCCGGCCTTTTTATAAGGGTGTTCAAACCTGGAAAATATAATAGACTGTGCCTGCCTTGTCAAGAAAAAAATGCATATTGGTTTAGGTGGATCAAGCTCCGCCGCGGCGGATCCTCCGGACCCGGTTTTTATCGGAGAAAGAATCGCAGATTCGGCACGTCATCCGGAAGATTCCCCTGTGAGCGTTGCCGTTTCGCGCCTTCGGCGGAAAGACTGCAAAAGAGGCTTGATTTTTTATTAAAAAATTGGCAAGTTAGCGAGGATTTGAAGAACCTGCAGCAAGCTGCGGGGTTAGCGCTCTCTGTTGCGGTTCAAGGTCCGGCGAAACTCGCCTGTTTAGATGTGGAAGGAAACCAATGTCCGAAAAGATGCTGCCGAAGCCGATGAGCAAAGATCACGAAATCATCAAGGCTGCCGCCGAGGTTTTGAGACTCGAGGCCGAGGGCATTCTGCAGGTCGCCGACCGGGTCGATGCGAGCTTTGCGCAAATGGTGGAAGCCATATTCAACGCCTCCGGACGAGTGATCATCGGAGGAATCGGAAAATCCGGCCTGGTCGGGCGCAAAATCGTGGCGACCCTCAACAGCACCGGCACTCCGTCTCTTTTCCTGCACCCGGTGGAAGCGATGCACGGGGATCTGGGAATCGTCTGCCCCGAGGATGTCTTCATTGCCCTGTCAAACAGCGGCGAGACGGAGGAATTGAACGTGCTGCTGCCCAGCATCCGAAACATCGGCTGCCCGATCATCGCTTTGACCGGAAACGTTCATTCCGCGCTGGCGGAACAGAGCGATATCGTAATCGATGTCGGTGTGGAACGGGAAGCCTGTCCCCTGGGCCTTGCGCCGACTGCGAGTACGACCGCCCTGCTGGCGGTGGGGGATGCCTTGGCAGCGGTCCTGATCAGCAAGAGAAATTTCAACTCCAGCGATTTCAGAAAATACCACCCCGGGGGCACTCTCGGTCAGCGACTTTGCAGCAGCGTCCGCGACATCATGCTGACCGGTGTTCAAGTGCCGATCGTAGCCGATTCCTCCAGCCTCGAGGCCGCCATCGAAGAGATCGATCGGCTCAGCTTCGGGGCGACTTTCGTGGTGGATGGAGAAGGGGTTCTCGTCGGCATCATCACAGACGGCGATCTGAGACGGATGATCGCCGGAAAAAATCGGATGGAAGGGTTGTCCGCAATCGATGTGATGACGCCGAATCCTCGCAGAGTCGGCCCCGACACCCCGGCTTACGACGCATTGAACCTCATGGAGAGGCACCAGATCACCGTGCTGCCCATCACCGACGGCATGGGGCGGGTAAAAGGGGTGCTGCACCTGCACGATATTTTAGGAAAAGGGGAGTTCAAGTTCAACGGAAGCAGATGACGTTCAATCAGGAGACCCATCATGGTAAACGATTGGATCGATACGTCGATACCCAGCTTGGGGGAAAGAAAAATACCATCGCCCCTCCAGTTCAGGGAGGGCTCGTGCGCTTTTCAGCGTTTTGTATCCGACAGCGATCGTGTGCTGATCGATGTCGACCTTGCCAATATGAAAGCGAAAATCGATGATCACCAGGAACTGCCGGCCTTCGAGTTGGCAGGACCGAGGCAGAACATCTATTTTGATCCAAGCAAATTGAAGTGTGCGATTGTCACCTGCGGAGGGCTATGTCCGGGCTTAAACGACATCATCCGAGCCGTGGTGTTGCAGCTCCATCATTGCTACGGGGTTCGGAACATCCTGGGGATACGTTACGGCCTGCAGGGGTTCATACCGGAGTACGGGCATCAGGTCATGGAGTTGACGCCTGAAAAGGTTGTCAATATCCACGAAATGGGAGGATCCATCCTGGGTTCTTCCCGTGGTCCTCAATCCATCGAAGCCATTGTCGACAGTCTCGAGCGGATGAATATCGGTATCCTCTTTGTGGTCGGCGGCGACGGAACGATGATGGGCGCAACGAAGATCGAAACTGAAATCCGGAAGCGATCGCTTAGAATCAGCGTGGTGGGCATTCCGAAGACCATCGACAACGACATCCATCTGGTGTCGAGGTCTTTCGGGTTCGACACCGCGGTCGAAGTCTCCACCCAGGCGATCCGGGGGGCGCACTATGAATCCGAGGGATATCCAAACGGAATCGGCCTGATCAAGCTGATGGGGCGCTATTCCGGCTTTATCGCGGCGACGGCCGCCTTGGCGCAGCAGGACGTCAACTTTGTCCTGATTCCTGAGGTCGACTTCGATCTCGAAGGGCCTAAAGGGCTCTTGGCCGCCCTGGAGCAGCGCCTCAGCGAACGAAAACATGCCGTCATCGTGGTTGCGGAAGGCGCCGGGCAGAAGTTTTTCAAAGAGAACGATTCGGAAATGGACGAATCCGGAAACCTCAAGCTGAAAGATATCGGATTGTTTTTGAAAGAGTCGATCATCGCATACTTCAAATCCAAGAAAAAAAAGATATCCATCAAGTATATAGACCCAAGCTACATGATCCGAAGCCTGCCGGCCAATGCCAACGATCGCGTATTCTGCAGCTTCCTGGGTCGAGATGCGGTTCATGCCGGAATGGCAGGAAAAACCAACCTTCTGATCGGGCGGTGGAACAATCACTTCGTGCATCTGCCCATGACCGCTTCGGCCGGCAAAAGAAAACAGGTCACCCCCAGCGGCAAACTGTGGTTGAGCGTCCTGGATGCGACCGGGCAGAGGTCGTTGAAAAACTCTTAGCCCCATTTTGAGTGTTCAGGGGTTCAGTGTTCAGGAGGAGGTGGACGACCACCAGCCGCTATTGCTCTCGCTCAGGCGAAGCGGGCGGGGATGAGACTCTGAGCCATGGGTATTAGAGCAGCGGCGAGAGCGCCGCAGGTACCCGAGCTCAGTATTCAGAGCAAGGAGGAAGCTACTCGTCATCTTCTTACGGGCGGTTTCATGATCCGGGGCAATGAGACGACAGCGGCCGCAAGGCTGCAGGCGCCGATGAAAAGGAGCGCCGGCGTAAAAGACCCGAATTTCATCACCAGATATCCGCTCAGCCACCCGGATATCAGCCCTGCAAACGATTTGGCCGTATAGGTGATCCCATAGTTGGTGGTGGAATAGGCGGTTCCGTAGTAATCCCCGATCGTTGCCGGATACAGGGCAAATGGGGCTCCCCCGAGCAGCGAAGCGACAAAAACGATCAGCACGAAAAGCGCGGGGATATCTGCAAACAGGACGAAGCAGAAGATCGAAAGACCGAGAAGGAAATAGAAGATCACCATGGTTTTTTCTCTTCCGATCTTATCCGAAATGGCGCCGGCAAAAACCCTGCTCAACCCGTTCCCCAGAGGAAAGAGAACGAGCAAAAGATTGAAATAGGTTTTCGGCAGGTCGAATTCTCTCGCCATCGTTTTCATCTGAGCGCCGAACATCAGCACGATCGAGATGGTAAACGTAAAGGAAAAATAGATCAGATACCACTGGTGCGTTTTCAGCATCTCCACCGGCCTGTAATCGGATTCGGGGGCAGCCGGTGTATTTGAAGATTTCTTTGTCTGCGCCTTCCGAGGCGGATACCTGTAGAAGAAAGAGAGCGGGATGAGTACCAGCAGCATCCCGATGCCCAGGTAGACAAAGGTGGTTTGAAGTCCATTTGTTTCCAGCAGCCGCTGGATAAACCAGTTGAAGATCGCGGTTCCGGCCCCGAAACCGAACACGACCAGGCCGGTTGCAAATCCTCTGCGGTCTGGAAACCATTTGATGGCGCATGCTGCGGAAATCCCATACAGGATTCCCACCCCGATGCCTCCGAGACCGTAATACACATAAAGAAGGGTGGTGGATTCTGCAGTAGAGGCGAGCAGCAGACCGGTACCGACCAGGAAAGAGGCGGCCAGTGCGACCTTCCGGGGGCCGTAGGAGTCTGCGATATACCCGGAAAAGGGTTGTATGAAAGTTGCGGCATAGGTAAAGATCGTGAAGGTGAGGCCGATCGCAGGAAGCGTCCAATTGAACTGCTTTTGAAGCGAATACGCAAACAAAAACCATGAGTACTGGTAGATGCTGATCACCATCATGATAACGAATGCCGCACCCAGCAATCCCCAGCGATATCCACCTGCAGTCGAGCGGTTTTGTTCCATTGCTGTTTTCTCCGAAGTTGACCCCTCTAGCGAGCGAATCAAAATTTGACAGAATTCCTACGGAGGAAGATTCCCTGCAGCTCGCTGCCGGAATCTTCAATTCTTCCGCCCCGAATGGATAGAGTCTTGCGGGTGTTCTGTCAAGCGATTTCAGCATCGGAGTGTTCAACTCCTCCCACCCGCACCAGGGGAGGGGAGTTTATGATTCATTCGATAGGGGAGGGCAGGTGGGTGAGAGACTGCTGAAGGAATTTATATGAAAGAATTGTAGATGCATCGAGAGAATTATAGTATGACATGTCCGTTTTATGACCCTGAACCCTGAACGCCGGAACCCTTAAATTTGGAGTCCGCATATGACTGGGGCTGCCCCGACGGTCCATATCGAGAATTTATCGTTTCTGTTTGAAGGGGATGAGATCTTCCGGTCTCTCGATTTTACCGTGGAGTCGGGGCAATGGACATGCCTGATCGGCCCGAGCGGGATCGGAAAATCAACCCTGCTTCGACTCATCTCCGGAAGCCTGGCCGGTCAGTATTCCGGACGCATCCTTTTCGGCGACCGGACGGATCCGACCGGCATGACCTCCTGGATGGCCCAGAAAGATCTTCTGCTGCCCTGGCTGACAATCGCTGAAAACGTCTGCCTGGGGGCGCGGCTGAGGGGGGAGCTGACCGAGCCTCTTCGGCAGAAGGCAAGATCTCTCCTCGACCAGGTCGGCCTGAAGGAATATGCGGATGCGCTTCCCTTCAAACTGTCCGGCGGGATGCGGCAGCGGGCGGCCCTGCTTCGGACCCTGATGGAAGAGCGCCCGGTGATCCTGATGGACGAACCCTTTTCCGCGCTGGACGCCTTGACCCGGCTCAAGCTCCAGGAGCTGGCCGCCGGGCTGGTAAAGGGGGCGACCGTTTTAATGATCACCCACGATCCGCTGGAGGCGCTGCGCCTGGGGCACCGCATTTATGTGATGACCGGAAGGCCTGCCGGAGTCGGTGAAGTATTGATACCGCCGGGGACCCCGCCGCGGAAGCCCGGAGATCCTGAAATCGTATCTCTCCAGGCGGAGCTGATCGATCGGC
>QZKK01000076.1 GCA_003599475.1 Desulfobacteraceae bacterium | reverse complement strand
TGGGGGAGTGAAAGAGATGAACGTCCAACATCGAATGAACACTGAACGCTGAACACTCAAATTGACTTCTGACCTCTGACTTCCGTCTTCTGCCCTCTGTCTCCTCGTCTCCGCGTCACCGTGTCTCCGCGTTACTTGGCGGTCATCCCGCCCCGAAGAAGATGTTGGGGACCCAGGTCACCACGGGAGGATAGACGGTAATCAGGAAAAGTACGAAAAGAAGGGGTACTAAAAAAGGAAGAACCGCCCAGACCACCCGTTCAAAGGGAAGGCCGGAAAAACTGGCCATCACAAACAGCACCACCCCGAACGGAGGAGTCAGAAGCCCGATCATCAGGTTGAGGACCATCATCACCCCGAAGTGGAGAGGATCGATCCCCAGCTTGGTGATCACCGGCATCAACACCGGACCCAGGATGAGGATTGCACAGATCGGCTCCATGAAACAGCCCACGATCAATAGGAAAATGTTTATGGCAAACAGGATGATCAGAGGATCGGTGCTGAACCCGCCGATGTTTTCGGCCAGCTTGATGGTGATGCCTGAGCGCACCAGCAGCCAACCGTAAAAATTGGCCGCACAGATGATGATACCGATTGCAGCCGATTCCCGGGTCGTGGTGATAAAAACACCGGCAAGTTCCCGGAAATTGAACTCCCGATAGATGATCCCCCCCAGAAAGAGCGCATAGGCGACCGCCACGGCGGCCGCTTCCGTGGGCGTAAACTTGCCCGTCCAGATCCCGCCCAACAGGATGACCGGAGTCAGCAGAGGAAAGAACGCCTTGAAGAAGTCGCGCGTGAGCACGATGATCCCCGGAAACGGGGTCTTGGGGTAATTTTTCCGCACGGCATACCAGCCGACCATCAGCATCAGCGCAGCCGTCATGATCAATCCGGGCAGCACGCCTGCAAGGAAGAGCCGCCCCACGGAGACCTCTGCGACCAGCCCGAAAATGACCATGGGGATGCTGGGGGGAAAGATTGGGCCGATGGTCGAAGAGGCGGCGGTGATCGCCACGCTGAAGTCAGGATCGTAGCCGGCATCCTTCATAGCCTTGAGCTCGATCTGTCCAAGCCCTGCCGCATCGACGACGGCCGCCCCGGACATGCCTGAAAAAATCAGGCTGGCCACCGTGTTGGCATGGCCGAGCCCTCCCGGGAGAAACCCGACCAGACTCCTGGCAAAATCGAATATGCGGTTGGTGATCCCCGACGTGTTCATCAGTTTTGCGGCCAAAATGAACAGCGGAATGGCCAAAAGCAGAAAGTTGTTCACACCGTACATCATCCGCTGGGCCAGCATGGGGATGTTGACGCGGCTGCCAAGCTCCGCGTAGTACCCGGCAAACCCGACGATCCCCAGAGCGAAGGCGATGGGGATGCCGGCCAGAAACAGGCCGAGCAGGCCGAATGAAACGATATAGAGGGTCATGGCCGCGCTCCGGAGTCCGCGCTCTCCGGGCGGACCGAAGAAGTCCTCACAGGACTATGGGGGAAAAGGTCCCTGTAAAGGCGACGGACATAGTAGAGCAGCATCACCGCCCCGCTGAAAAACAGCGCGAGATATACATATCCGAGACGCATCCAGCCGGCGGTCGGGGCAAAGGTACCCCATTGCCGAATCATGCTGGTATAGCCTCCCCAACCCATGATGAAGACAAAAGGAATGATGAGAAGTGCCGAAAAAACGCGCACGAATCGCTGGGCCGCAGGGCTCAGCCGATCGGTGATGACGGAGATTCGAATATGCGCCTCGTCGAGCACCAGGGTCGCCGCACCGAGAAAAACGATCCAGACGAAAAGAAACCGGGCCACCTCTTCGGACCAGACCGTCGAATCGCCCGGAAGGTAGCGTGCGATAATCTGATAGAACGTGATCAGAAACATCACGGCCAGCAGGAAACCGTTGAAAGCATCGATCGTCTTTTTCATAAGGACCCGTATTGCGTGTTCAGGTGATCAGGTGTCAGCCCGGCAGTGCCGTTTCCGGCCCTTGATCCGGCAGGAAACGGATGCCGGATCCTGGATGCCGGGCTTAAAAAAGGAAATCCATCATTCGATTCACTGCCTCTCAGCGTCTCTGCGCGAGGGCCGGCAGGGGGAAGAGGCAGGCGCTTCCCGCTTACCTCTTACCGAAATCGCCGGTTTACTTGATGGCTTTGACCTTTTCGTAGAGGCCCGGAACCCAGAGCTCCTTCGCCAGCCGCTCGACGGTCGGTTCAACCGCCTTGATGAAGGCAGCCTTGTCCGGGATGATCTGGGTCATCCCTTTTTCTTGAAGATCCTTGAGAAACTTCTTGTCGGCTTCTGTCGCCAACTCGTTGGCATACTTGGCTGCATCCTTCATGGAGGTCATGATCACTTCCTGCTGTGCCGGCTTCAGGGTATCGAACCAGATCTTAGAGATTTCGTACTTGGCGGTGGAATGAATATGCTCGGTCATGATGAGGTACTTCTGATTTTCATAGAACTTGAGGGAGTGGATCGACTCCGCAGGGTTTTCCTGGGCTTCGGCAACTCCTGTTTTAAGCGCCATATAGACTTCCTGGAACGGCACCACCGTGGGGCGCGCGCCCAGGGCTTTCCAGATTTCGACCCACGGCTTTACCTCGGGAAGCCTCAGTTTGATGCCCTGCATCTCTTCGGGCTTCCGAATCGGTTTGTTGGCGGTCAACTGACGGGCGCCCCGGTAGACGATGCCGACAACCATCACCTTGTCCTTTTCAAGGAGCATGTCGTTGATCTCTTTCCCCACGGGACCGTTCCAGAACTTCCAGAAATGATCCACGTCCCGGATGACATAGGGAACCTCGTAGCAGAGGTACTCCGGGTGAAAGATGGCGACGTCTCCGGACCCCATGGCGGCCGTCTCCACGCCGCCCGAGCTGAGCGCCTCGTAGATATCGCGCTCGCCTCCCATGGTGCCGAGCAGATGGATAAAGACCTCCATCTCTCCGTTGCTCCGTTTTTCAACCAGCTCCTTGAATTTCTCCAGACCGTAATGAACCGGTGCGGCCGGCCCGTAGGAAGATGCCATGTTGACTTTTATCTTCGCAGCCGCCGGCATTGCCATAATAAAAAGGGATAGAATCGATGCGGTAAGAATCAGGACTTTGGTTCGTTTCATCATAGCGAGTCTCCTTTGATTTTGGTGGGTGCTTCCCCCGGGCATATATGACCCGGGGGCGAAAAGCTTGTTTTTCGTTGTTGTTCGGTCGTGCATCGACCGGGGCCTGATTCGGCCCGATCCGGTCTGCAACAGTTCGCATACCCCGGATTTCCTGTCAAGTGCGAATCGGATACCGCCCGAACTCCTTCACTGCACGGGCCATGGCAAGCACGCACTCCGGTTTCAGGTACGAGGCAAGGCTGTTTCCGCTGGTCAGGATGTAGCCTCCTCCCGGCCCCGCGGTGCGGATCAGCTCCAGCACTTCTTTTTCGGTTTCCTCGGGTGTTCCTGCACCCAGGATATTGAGATCCACATTCCCGAGAAGACAAACCCGTTCGCCGTAGGTCTTTTTGATTTCCGCGATGTCCATTGCCCCCTTTTCGATCGGATGGAATCCGGCGGCTCCCAGATCGATGAAGAGATCCATGACCCTGCGGATGTCTCCGTCGCTGTGCAGGATCCAGGGGATCGTCACCTTGTCCAGCACGCGCCGGTAGCGCGGCACCAGCAGCTCCGTAAACACCTGGGGGGAGAACATCAGTCCGGATTTGTGGGCGAAATCGTCCGTCGTCCAGAAGATATCGAATCCGATTCTGCACATCCGCTCGGCCACGACCTCCATCCAGTCGAAATAGAGATCGAGCATTTTTTCCACCAGCGCCGGCTGATCGTAGAGAGCCATGGAGAACCCTTCGATTCCGAGGCTCAAAACCACCTGGAAAAACCCGATCCGGGTGACGAAGCAGGTCGCGTAATCTCCTCTGTTTTCGATGAACTCTTCCGCATCCCGATAGAGAGCGTCATCATATGGATCCGGCAGATCGATCATGGAGAAGTCTTTTTCGGTCCGGATCATGCCTCCGCCGACAAAGGTGCGGCCGTCGATTCCGACATGCGTATGCGCGTAAGTGGGCGCACGCAAAAGAAAGCAGATGTTGTCGAGTCCGATGAATTTGGATACGGCGATCGCCTCTTTGACCGTATACGGATTCTCGCGTCGACTGCTGGATCCGATATCGGTTGTCTTCTCCCAGTTCAGAAGCTTCTGCGCAAGCCCGCGGTCGACGGCCACATCGCAAAACGGCACCCGATCCGGCTCCTTTAACGCCAAAGCGGCAAGGACCCTCTCCCTTGACGTCATGCTCATGTGCGACTTCTCCTTCCCATGATCCGGTTTCGCTCCCCAGTCTTATCGATTTGAACCACGAAACACACGAAATACACGAAAAAAGAAGATAAGTCTTCGATAATTCCCGTGACTTCCGTGTTTAAGATCGAAAAGACTTCGATTGAACCCGGAAACCACAAATTATACGAAAGAATGATTAAAAGAACCCCAGCCTTTCGTGTCTTTCGTGTGTTTCGTGGTTAGAAAATTATCCGCCGAACTCGGCTGCGGCCTCGAACATCGCCTCCAGGTTCCGGGGCGGAACGTCGATGAGGATGTTGTGATCGGCAGAAAGGATGTATCCGCCGCCTTCACCCAGTACCTCGATTTTTCTTCGAACCTCTTCTCTTACATCCTCGGGGGTGCCGAGCGTCATGACGACATGCGTGTCGATCGACCCCCAGAGGGCAAGATCCTTCCCGGCCTTCTTTTTTACTTTCTCAGGCTGCATGTCTTTTGCGTTGGCCTGCAGCGGATTCAATGCATCGATTCCGATCTCGATGAAATCCTCGATGAATTCGTAGACCGATCCGCAGGAATGGAGGGCGACAACGGCCTTTGATTTGTCCTTGAGGCTTTGGACCATCCGCTTCATGTGCGGCTTGATCCGTTCCCTGAACATCTTCGGGCTCAGCATCGGCTGGTTCTGGATGCCCAGATCGTCCCCAAACATCAGGATATCGACATTTTCCCCCAGCGCATCCACCATCCGGCCGGCGGTTTCGATCCAGATATCGGCCAGCCTTTCATGGTGGGCCTCGCTGAATTTCCGGTTGATGGAAAGATCCATCGCCCAGCCTTCAAAACCTCTTTGGAACTGTGCGAGGGTGACGATTCCTGCCGGAAGCCGCACCACGAGAGCCCGGTCGGTTGCCTTGCGAAACCTTGCCGCTCTCTCCTTCAAGGAGACCAGATCTTCCATATCCTCCGGCGCCGGCCATTTGAAAGCCTCAAGCTGCGATACGGTCGGATCTTCGATCTTCTGAAAGGGCCCCTCGATCGGTGCATAGGTGAAATCGGTCGATCTTTGCCAGGTCACGGCAAAGGGTTTGTATATGAATGTTTCCGGATAGTTGAATTCCGAAAGCGGGATGGAAGGGTTCAAGGCCTTGGTATCCACACGGTAGCGGTCGAGGATCTCGTCGTGCACCTCGGCGGTGAACATCAGGATGTTCTGGATGCCGACCTCTTTTTTCAACCCCAGATAATCGAGCAGGTTCTGGTATGCTTTCACATTGATGGAGGTGGCGCCCGGAAAGCTTCCGAAATCGATGGGAACACGGTCCGGCTCCCGGTGACTCAACGCTGCAAGAACCCGCTGCCTGCTGTTCATCGCTGACTCCGCTTTTGAAGGTTCGACTGCAATATTCTCAGTGCGGGGGGCTTTCCCCCTTTTCAAAAAAGAGAGCTCTTCGGGAAACAAGGGTGAAATACTGTTACAGAATACTTTCTCAAAATGCAAGCCCGAATAGGCTCAATCAGTCCCGCCGATTGAAAACCGGCTCCACTCCGGTCAGATTGTCACCCCTGCAGAGATCCGCGCCTCATCGTAACGATTCCCGAAAGTGGAGGAAGTGACGGTGTCGAGTTTGTAAAGTAATTCGCGGCAGAGACGTATAGAGATACAGCGGCCGCGGTGTCAGGTGAAATAGCGGTTTCCAGGAAAAATCGCCACACAGAAAATCCGCTTCCAGCAATTTCTCGCTGCAAGCCCATTCCAGATGGAAGAGATTGATCAACTTGGCGACACCGGGAAATCTGCCGTCGGTTCCGCCTGCCAGAAGAGTATAGCGCCCACGATACACCGAGCCGAAATCCACAGCAGCCGGGATCGTGTTCATGCAGACGATGGTGACGCGCAGCAAATTCATTTTCGCGAGAAATGAAAGCAGGTCGCGAAAGCTTTCACGAAACCGACGGTCGGCGAAATAGGAAGCAGCCCCGAATCGGCCGAAGCTCATCTCTACCATCAGATCAAAATCCTTTTCACTGCCAAGGCGGACCGTCGCTCCTCGCTCCTTCAGCTCACGCAGCTCCCGACGAAGGTATTTTCCTTTCTTGCTTGAAAAGAGCGCCCACCAATTGTCCATATGGTAGTCGTATTTCGGGGGATGAAAGAGGTACCCGGTCTCATCTATTCCCAAGGGAGGCGAGCCGCCGGGGTCTTCTTTCAGATAGCGCAGGTGAAAATCGGCGCCCAATTCCGCAGCGAGCTGTTTTGGGTCCAGTCCACCGAAGGTCGGCCGGTTTTGCTCAAGCCAAGTTTTATTGGCCCAGGTCTCACCCGGGAAAAAGCACCAGGCGTTTTTTTCTTCCACCCAGCTCAACGGCAAAAACAATTTTCGATCGTCCCGGGGGTTGCCAAAAATGAAACGGAAGGGGCGTTGATAATGCCGATGGAACGCCGCCCTCACCTCCCATAAATCGAATACCGTTTCGTCGGGGATATGGACGCGCCACATTGTTTCGGCTTCATCAAGGCGGGTTATGGTTCGCAGGTTGTGTATCATCTCATCCGTATCGCAGGATAGGCTCGATGGTCACGCGGTCGCCGCCGAAGAATCGTTGGGCAAAGTCGGCGAGATGAGATCTGTGGTGAATTCTCATCTTCGCGCCGGGCGGATGCGGTACTTTTCAATTAGATGATTGGGGCAAAATGACCGTTTGGCTTTCCGCAATCCGGCAATCCCCAAATCTTGTCCGCGATTGATCCACTTAATTTCGTCGGCGCACCGTTTGGCGGTCTGGTTGGCGATCATAGCGAAAATCCCGCCGAACCGCGGTGTGGCTTTTTCGAGTTGCACCACCTGTGTGTCACGGTTCAGCCGCTCATTTAAGGAAAACGCTTCGACGCGGTTCCCGACGACAATCACCTCACCTTTCAGCGGCAGGCGGCCTAAATATTTAAGGGCTTCGTGTGTGGCCGGCCCGTCCGCCGCGATATCGGTATCATGGCGGCTGCGTCGCCAAGCCAGCCATTCCTCGAGGACACGAAAACAATCAGGGATGTGCTCGGTGCGCAGCTCTTCGCAGCGAAAGCCGCTTTTTGCGTGGAGCCGGTTTATCTGGTTGCGTTTGGCGTCGAATTGACGCCCAGTAAGCTCGGCCAGCGCTTGTCGACGATAGACATAGTCGAAATGCTCGGGCATCGGTTCAATATCAAAGGATTCTTTCATCAACGCCGCCAAGCGGCAGTCGGCCCGCTCAATTGCCGGCCGCGCATCACCCGTCACATCCCGCAACCATGCAAGGAGTTCTATAACCACTTCGGGTTGAACCGACTCCCCGGCGGGAGGAAGAAAATATCTCGAACCGCCTTCGCGCCGTTCCATGAAAAGCAACCATCGATCGTACATCGACCACTCGGTACGAAATTCCCGTTGCCAGATAAAAAGGCTGGCAAAGGTCATCTCCGACGTCTCAGGCTGAGTCGATGCGAGGTGCTCCTCGATTTCATCGCTATCTTCGATGGCAATCTCCCGGAAGTCGGGGAAAATCGGCGTCCTCATATTCCCTCACCGCAGATTCTCGCGTCGCGCTGAGCATGCATCCTCCGACGGGCTATCATAATTTCTCAATCTCCACTATCTTGGAAAAGCGGCCGGCCACGGCTTTGGAATGGGTGACGCAGATAATTGTCTGCCGCTGGAAATTCAAAAACAAGTCATCGAGGATTTCCTCCTCGGTTTTGCGGTCAAGAGCGGACGTGAACTCATCGAGCAGAAGAATCGCCGGCTCACGCACCAACGCGCGGGCAAGAGTGAGGCGCTGCTGTTGGCCGAGAGACAAATCGACGCCGTGCATGCCGATGAGGGTCTCATATCCGTGCGGCAATTTTATGATGTCGTCGTGCAGCCGCACCCGCTTGGCCGCATCGATAATAATATGCATCGGGATCTCATACCATCCGCTGGCGATATTCTCCTCGATGCTCGTTTTGAAAATGTATGGGCGTTGTCGGACGTAGGCAAAATGGAGCAAGTACAGCGGCAGGTTATATTTCTGGATTGCGCGCTCACCAAGAAGGATTGTCCCCTGCTGCGGTTCGATCTGCCTCGTCAGCAGATCGATGATCGTGCTTTTGCCGGCGCCGCTGGGCCCCATCAGCGCAACTTTCTCGCCCGGCTCGACGCTGAGCCGAAAATCTTTGAGCACCGGCGTCGCGCCATCGTAGCTGAAACAGACGTTTTGGAATTCGATACGGATCGAATCCGTGATATCGGACGCGGCTTCAGGCTTCCCGCATTCTTCTTCGGGATAAGCGAGAATTTCTTGGTTCCGGTCGATGAGCGGCATCGCCTGACCAAGCTTGATGATGCCAACATTGACCATTTCCAAGGCATACGCGATGTAGCTCAGGTAGAGATTGTAAGCGATCAATGTACCGATGGTAACGGAGGCTGTTCCATAGCAGATCCAGTAGCCGCCAAGCAGGAAGGGCACAATGGTGATCAGGCGGGAAAACAGCTCCATGGTGTTGTAGGACCATTCGCCGATGAGCACCGAGCGGATATTGGCCGCGGTGAATCCATCGGCAGCGGCCGCGAAGCGGCGATCCGCAGCTTCGAATTGCTGGTAAAACCGGATGTCTTTGACCCCGCCGATGTGGTCGAGCAGTGTATTGTTTTGCTCCGAAAGCTGTTCCCGCGCCGTCTTGGCCGCCCGCGACAATGAGCGCTGCGTGAAGGAGAGCAAAAAGACATAACAAGGCAGAGTCAACAATGTGTAAAGTCCCAGACGCCATTGCCACGCCAGCATCATGGCGACAAACAGGACGATCAGCATCAGACCGCTGAGGCTGGCCAAGATGTAGTCGAAAAACAGCAATGATAAAAATTCAGTGTCATTGGATACACGGGTAATCAGATCCGCGGTTTCGTGTTTAGCGAAAAAATGAGCCGGCTTGCGGAGAAGTGCCGAGGCGAGCCGCCGACGAAGCGAGAAGAAAATCCGTTCCGATGTTCCGGCCAATAAATAGGACTTTAATAACGAGCAGAGGAAGAAAACCGCGAGACTAATCAATATCGCCACGGCATATTGCAAAAAAAGCGAGCGGTTCCGCGCCGGTAAAGCATGGTCCAACATGGCGGCGAGAAACCATGGAGCACCGAACATACCAACGATTCCGACGAAGGATAATAAGTAGGCGACGGCCAGTGACCGACCATGACCTTTGATGAAAGGCTGGAGCAGTCGCCACAAATTTGCGTACAACGCGAGCGCCATCCCGCCCCGGCAAGAAGATGACGGTGGTTCTTGATTTGACGATGACCATTCTTGCTTCACGCGACGATCACCTTTTCCGTCTTGGACTCACCCTCTCCCTCGGCCTCGGCGAATACGAAAATCGTGGCTGGGAGCGGCTTGATGAAATGCTGCCGCATGCTGTAGGTGTATGCTCCCTGCATGGGGATCATAAGCAAATCGCCGCATTGGATATCGCGGCCAAAATATGAACGCCCCCAGAGATCATGGGGAGTACAAAGGGAGCCGAGAACCAGAAACGGTCGCTCCAGCAATTCCGGTCGGGTAAGATTGATCAGTGGAAAATACTCATATTCAAACTGATCCCATCCGACGATGTTGGTGCCACCGTCGGTAATGGCAATCTCATCGCCCTTGCGATCAAGAACCGTGAGCAGGATATGCGCGGCGTCGCCGCAGATCCAGCGGCCTGGTTCAGCGAAGATGCGGCACTGGACGTACGGAAAAACCTCGTCGCCGAGAACATCGCTGATTTGGCGGGCGAACTCTTCAATCGAGGAGGCCGCCTCCGTCGTATGGAAAGGCCCTTCACTGCGCGGAAGCAGCGCAGGATGGCCGCTGGAGGCATCGGCGCCATGGACGCTGTATGTCGGAGGTGAAGCCGGCGCCCACTCCCCTCGATGAGGCCAAAAGCCACCGCCGATATCGATGAATTCGAAGCTGCGCTTACTTTCGGGGCCCAACCCGCGTAGAGCCTTTCCGAGTTGCCGGATGGTTTCGACCTGTGCCGCAGGTTTCATGTTCCAGCTGGTGTGGAAGTGCAGGCCGATAAGGCTGAGCCGGCGATAGTGCCTGGCTAGCTCGATGAATCGGGTCAGCTCCGGAATCGGCACGCCGAACTTGCGCCAGAGCCCTTGAGTGGCCAAGGCCAGGCGAACACCAATACGGATTTCCGTCTCCTGCTCCTCGGCAAGCGGCCCGAGACGGGTGAGTTCGTTCTCGCTATCGACGATCACGATGACTCGCTCTCGATGTTCAAGGGCCAGGCGCAGCTCGTCCCTCGATTTGGCGGGGCCGTTGAAAAGGATCGACCGGGCGCCGGCGGCCACAGCCAACTCGAGCTCGAGTCCGCTGGAAACTTCGAGCCCCAGTCCTGCCTTGATCATTGTCTCGAGCACCTTGGGATGTGAATTTGCCTTCACCGGGAAAAATGCCTGCATGTTCGGGAGGTTGGCTCGAAATGCTTCGTTGAATTCGCGAGCCCGAGCCAGCAAGGTTTTCTCCTCGATTACATACAGCGGCGAACCATAGCGATCCGCCAGCGCCAGAAAAAAATTTCGGCGATCGAGATAAGCGGACACCACTTCCTCAACCGTAGGCGGACATGAAACAGAGCCGAACGGAAACGAGTTGTCTTTTTTCATATCGAATCCTGCCTCGCGTAACGCACGATCAAGGCATCCTGCAGTTCGAGGCACTGCTCCTCGACGGTCTTGGTCGATATGGGGCGGAAAATCGTGTACCCCAAAATCTGGGATTGATAATCATCAGGCGGGAGGACCGCGCGGTGTCCGACTTCTTTCGTCAGACTCATCTCTTTCACGCGCGGGTCGCGAAGGATAGCGCTCGCATCCAGCGAGGCAATCGTGCCGCCGGGGCGGGGTGCGAAGAGCCTGAGTCCGACAAGGGGGCGCCACTCCCGTGGCTCGGGCAAATGAAAGGGCCGGCGTTGCGCCACATCGAGCTCCAGGCCGAGAATGTCCAGACCACAACTCAGACGGATCAGCGGCGGCAGACAATCACCTCCCGGCCGAGGGGCAAGTTCGAGGAGCACGATGCGTCCGTCGGTTACCAGAAAATCAAGCATGCAGAGCGCTCGCTCGATGCCCAACGAACGCGCTGCCCGGTGCAGCGTATCATCGAGATCCTCGTGCTTTATCGACGGGGGCAATTCTCCCGGCACTGCATAGGCCATGGCTATACCCGGCGCGTGATCCGGTTTGAGCCATTTGCGGGCAAGGCGTACGATTTTTATCAAATCCCCGTCGATGATGAAATCACAGCTATACTCCGTCCCCTCGATATGCTCTTCGATAATGAAAACTTGGCGCGGGTCGATTCGGCGACCGTCGGTTTCGTACACCTCGTACATCCGTTCATCCGGTATTTCCCGCAGGCGACGGCGAATGGTCCAGAAAGCATCCGAGCATTCGGCGACTGTCGTACAGACAAAGACAAGCTCGCTGCCGGAACCGGTAAGCGGCTTGATGACCACTTTACCGCCGTGGTGTTCGGAAAACGTCATGGCCTCTTGGGGACATTTGATCTGCTCCGCCGCCGGGCAGTCCAGACCGGCTCGGCGCCAGCGCTCTTTGGAGAGGTGCTTGCTACGGCAGATCGCAATCGCATTTTCCGCTGGGTATTCCAGTCCCAGTTCACGTGCAATGATCGAGGCCAGTTTTAATGATTCGCAATCGAAACAAGCCACTCCGCTCGGCCGCAGGCCATACAAATCCAGGTGGCGGCGGATCTCCTCCAGCACCCTCCACGGTTGTTTCATATCCACCAGCAGCTCGCTGCCGCCATTGGGGGCTTCCATCTTGCCGAGCCGGCGCTCTGCGGGATCGGTCACAAAAACAGCCCGCCGCGGATAATGCCGGTAGATAAAATCAATATAGTCAACGGAAGAGTCAATGACGAGAACCGGGTTGTCATTCATGGCAAGGATAGATCAACATCAAAGCTGCCCGGATGTCGAATCCCAGTTTTCCAGCAGCTTGCGGTAGACCGGATCCTCGTACCGGCTCAAAAGAAAATCCGGGGCGTAGGCCGGTAGCCTGCCGCCTGCGACATGGGTTGCGACCAACTCGCCGGCAGCCATCCCCGCCATGATCCCGAACCCAGACATCGCCCCGATCACATATGCGCCTTCGACAGGAAGCGGGCCGATGATGGGACGGTTTTCCTGCGTCTTGCAGTAGTAGCCGCCGTCTACCGCAGGAGGGCTTATTCTGCCCAGGTAAACGGAAAGACCCGGAATCATGCGCACCAGGCCGCGCAGGACGATCTCCGCATAGTTTGGTTCAAAGACCAGCGGCCAGACCGGTTCGCGAACCTGAAGATCGTAGGTCCAAAGCGCCAGGATGGTGCTGCTGCCGGGCCCGCCTTCCGGGCGGAAATGAACCCCTGCCGGGAATTCCTTCGTCAGCCAACGGGTCTCTTCTCTTGCTTCGAGCTCTTCCCGCTCCTCTTGGCTCCAGTAAGGAGCCACAGGATCCTGCCAGATCATCAGCGGCGCATCCCGGGAGATGATCCCCTTCGGATCGTTGAAGGCGATCTTGCCGTGCAGCTCGTTTACAACCGGAAAGTCGATCCCGATCATCGCCCCCGCCTGCTTCAGAAAGGGTCCTGCGGCGATGATGAAGGTGCGGGTCGCGACCTCGATCGGCCCCCCATCCGTTTCCACCTGGACGGACTCGATCCGGTCCGCTCGGGTGGAAACCCCGGTAAGGCGGCCCTTCAGCAGGCGGGTCCCCCGTTCTTTTGCCCGGTCGATGAGGTACATGCCCAACTGCTGGGCGCTCAGCCAGCCGCAGCGGCGCACGTGCAGCATGGCAAGCGCAGTATCGGAGATGAAAGGGTATTGCTTCCGGATGACCTCGGGATCGAGCACAAGATCCGAACCGTTTAGCTTGGAATCGGAGGTCTGAGGGTCGCACATCGGATAGCTCGGATCCTCGGACAGCCCCTGGTGCAGCCGAAGCGGCCCGGCCCCCATCCGGCCGATCTCCTCCGCCGCGCGCCTCATCTGTAAAGCCCTGTCCGGATCGGCGGTAAGAAAAACATACCCGCGCCGGTTCATGTGGAAATAGTTATCGCTTTCCTCAGCGAGCTGTTCGAGCAGATCGATGCTTTGGTTCATGAAACGAACCATGGTATCGCCGGGGCCGGGCCACCAGTTGCGGTAGCATTCGGTGGACTTGTCGCTGGTCAGAGTCAGCGGAGGCCGCTCGTCGACCAGCAGGATATCCCGGATGCCCCGGTGCACGGACAGAAAATAAGCGGCCGAGATCCCGGCGATCCCTGCTCCGCATATCACGACATCGGCTTTTTTCGATTCCATTTCCGATCCTTTCGATTCGATAGGAATAAGAGACTCAGACCCGCCTGCTCCGGAAGCACAGTTCTTTTATGTCTGATTCGGCTTGAAATTTCAATACTTCAATCGATCGAACGGACCTATTCGGTGGAGCTACATTGCAGAACCACGCGACGTCATGGAAAATGGAGGGCGTATGTACAAGGCGGGAAATCCTTTTCCCGGTGGTTGGGGTCTTGGTCCCCCTCGATCCACCTCCGCTCTAAGCACCGGTGCACCTATCCGCCGGCGTAGGGCCGCATCCAGCGGATATCGTCTCCTTCTTTCAGTTCGATCTTGAGATCTTTTTCTCCCCGAACGATTCGTTTGTTCAATACAAACGTCAGGTGGTCTCCTCCCGTCCGAGCGATCAGGGATTGTACGACCGGGTCGTCACCGAGCGATTTCCGGATCGTTTGAACCACCTCGGATAACACGGTTCCTTTCGAAACCACGTGAGGTTTCATATTGATCGTTATCTTCACGGAACAAAAGATGCGCTTTTCTCCGTTTCCGGCGATTCTCTATGCATACGCTCCCATAGCCAGCCGATCGATCAGCTCAGAGGCGGGGATCCCGTTTTCATCCCACCCGCGGAGGCGGTAATACGCCTTTATGGCGTCTTCCAGGCCGATCGGGATTTTACCGGCGGCGGGTCCCTCATCGACCGGTTCCATGAATCGTTTGGGGTACCGGAAATCGTCTTCTTTTTTCCAGCCATAGCGGATATTGAGAATTTTCTGCAGCGTCGTGATCCGCTCGCCGCAGCGCCGCAGGTCGCCGGTCGTCCATCCGAACCCCGTGCAGGCGTTGATGCTTTCGACCAGATCGGTAAGGGTGTACCCCCGGAATTCCATGAACTTGCAGTGACAGGCGGAGTTGATGACGTTGCAATAGTCGTGGAATTTGGCGTTTCGATCGGGTGCTTTTTCCCACGACCAGCGCTCTTCGTTTGCGACCTCATCGATTCCCCATTCGGGCAATCGAACATGTCCCACCCAGATGTGCTGGGAATTCCCCCGCTCGTGGTTGGGCCCCGATGCGGCTCCCGTGCAGTAGTTGAGGGCTGAGATATACTGTGCCCGCCAGTTGTGGGCGGCAATTTCCTGTCCCTTCATCTGTACGGCCCAGGCATCCGAGCCCCTGCCGATCCTTTCCGCAGCGATCTTGCACCCCTCCCCCAGCAGGTAGGCCAGGCCGTCGGCTCTTTCCCCGATCTTTCGGGTCATCTCGACCAGAGCCTCCGCATTCCCCCACTTGAGATCGAGTCCGTAGGTGTCTTTCCGGGTAATGACGCCTTTTTCATAGGATTCCATGGCCCAGGCGATCACCGCCCCTAAAGAAATGCAGTCCATCGAATAGAGGTTCGCCAACTCGCATGCATACGACACCGCTTCGATGTCGTCGACCATGGTATCGTAGCCCATCATGGCAAACGATTCGTACTCCGGGCCCTTCCCCTTGTACTTATAAGGCCCTTTGGAGATCTCGCAGAGGTTATGGCACTGCAGTGTGCAGTATTTGCATGGCCACGGCTTGGCTTTGAGCACCTTCGCATAATTGCTCCCGTGCAGGTTTTCTTCTCCGCTGGGAAACCGGGCAAGCTGGTAGTTTTTGATCGGAAGGTTCCCCTGAGGAGCGAACAATTCGGTTGCGCCTGCGGTGCCCACGCGTCGGAAGCGCAAATACTCCGGCTGGGCGGCGTCCAGGTCGGCAACCCGTCTGTTGAGCTCCCTGTTCAACCGGTTTGCCTCTTTCGGATCGTAGAGGGGGCAGACCTGCGAGCCGCGGACGGCGATTCCTTTAAGAAGCTTCGAGCCCATCACCGCCCCCAGACCGCACCGGCCCAGAAACGATTTTTTTCTTGTCTGGATGTTGGCAAAGCGGACCAACCGTTCACCGGCCTGCCCGATCGTGACCGTTTCGACGTCGTCTCCCTCCAGCGCTTTGATTCCGTCTTCCGTCTCATAAGCGTTCTTGCCCCAGAACCTTCGGGCATCCCTGATCCTTGCTCTTCCATCTTCCACCATGACATAGACCGGTCCGGAGGCTCTTCCGTAAACGACGATTGCATCGAAACCGGTCTCTTTCAATTCGATTCCGAAATTGCCCGTCGCAGCCGAATCCGCATTCATCCGGATGGAAGGCGAGATCGCCCCGGCAGTCCATTTGGCAGCCCCCGTCTGTTTCAAGCCGGTCATGGGGCCCCCTGCAAGAGTAAGGCGGTTTGCCGGGTTGAAGGCGGTCGTCCCCGCAGGGCATTCCTTCCACATGTAGTAGGCGGCGATTCCGGCGCCCCCTAAAAAATATTGATACACCGCATCGGGCAATTGCTCCGAAGCGCAGGTCCTGTTTGTCAGATCGATTTTTAAAACTTTCCCCCATATGCCTTTCATTTCGTGTCTCCTTTCCCGGCAACCGTCGGCCCCTCTTCCCTTATCGGTTCGAATTCAGGCATTCTTCTCTTCCTTAAACACTGGAAATTGGACATTTCTTTTCTTCTTAGATATCGATTAGATATCGATCGGCCGAAGCACCAGAACGACGGCCATAACGATAAAGACCATGGTCTCAGCCCCCTGGGACCAATAGCGGGCGGTAAACGACATGACCATTCCGAGACCGAAGGCCGCGAAAAACGTTCCGCGCAGGTTTCCCATCCCCCCCACGATCACCACCGCAAACGCCAGTAAAAGCACGGAAAACCCCATGTAGGGATGTACGGCACTGATGGGGGCATACAATACCCCGCCCAATCCCGCCAGCGCGCTTCCCAGAATGAACATCCATGAGAAATACCGATCCACTCGAATCCCCAGGCATCGGACCCCGTCTTTGTCTTCCAGGGCTGCGACGACGATCTTGCCCATGATGGTTTTCTTGAAAAAAAGCTCCAGGACAAAGAAGAGCGCAACCGCAATCCCGAAGATAACGATCCGATAGATGGGGAATGTGAAACTTGCGATCGAAAGGTAGGTCCCCATTGGGTCGCTGAAAGGGTGGGGATTTACCCCCCAGATCCATTTGATGGTGTCCACCCCGATGAGGGTTACGGCGAAAGTCGCGATGAATGTGTAATCGAGCGATTCTCCGTAGAGCCTTCGAATGATGAACCGTTCGATCCCGTAGCTGATCGGTATGACCGAAAGAACCGCCAGCACGGCAGACGGGATGAAGCTTCCCTTCAGCAAAGGAATGAACGTGATCAGCATGTAGACGCCGATGCTGTAAGTGAGCGTGTGCGCAAAATTGATCACCCGCATCGTTCCGAAGGTAAGGGAGAGTCCGATGGAAATAAAGTAGAGGATAGCGCCGATCGAAAACCCGTAGAGGAGTGTGTAAATCATATGTGAACCTTTCTTCTCCGAGGCAGATAGGCCTCAAAGCCTCGGACGCTGCCCCAGATTCCTCTCCTGAATCGAAAAACGATGATCAGAAGGGAAATCCCGAGAAACATTTCCCAACGCGGAATGTAGATCGCCAGATAATTGCTGATCATCATATAGACGACACCTCCGATAAGGGCTCCGTAAAGGCTGCCGGAGCCGCCGATCAGGCATGCGAAAACCACTCCCACATTGCTGTGGACATCCATCACGTTCGGGTTGATATAGTTGTAGTTGAGCGCGGTCAGAGTCCCGGTCAAGCCGGCCATGAAACTGGCCGTAACAAAGGTGATCCATTTATAAAAATACGTGTTGTACCCCAAAAACCGAACCCTTGTTTCATCTTCTTTGATGGAGCGGATGAGAATTCCAAAGGGGGAAGAAGTCATTTTTTTCAAGAAGGAAAAGCAGAGGAGCAGAAAGAAAAGAACCACGATAAACATGATATATTTGTCGCCGAGATTCAGAAGACCCGCTGCCGGGGGGTGAATACCGAATCCATCCTCGCCGTTTGTGATCTGCTTCAATGGAGAAAGCACCAGGAAGAAGCCGATATGGTTAAACGCCAGGGCCATCAGCGAGAAGCAGGCGCCGGTCGTGCGCACCATGATCAGGCCGAGGACCATCCCCAGGAGGCCGGCTGCGATAATTCCCGTTGCCATCGCCAGGAAGAGACTGCTTCCGAGATACTTCAGAAAAAGCCCGCAGCCGTAAGCGCCTGTTCCCAGGTAAAGCAGATGGCCGAAGGAAAGGCGCCCCATGTATCCGTACATCAGATCGAAGGAAAGGGCGAAGATGCAAAAAATCATGAAATCGGTGACGCGATGGATGGAGACGAGGGGTGCCAGAAGAAGAAAGGCTGCGCCGACTGCGGCCGCATCCACCCAAAGGCGCTTTGTTGCCGGTCGATTCACCATCCCCGCCGCGCACTCCAGGGTATCTCTTTGCGAAGTCCTGACCGAAGGGCGGGAGGGTGTCATAGATACTCCTCCATCCCCTGCATGCTCGTAATGTCTGACCGATCGAGCAAGGCCTTGGCGATCTTTCCCTCCTTCAACGCATAAACCCGGTCCGCTAAATAGTTGACGATGGCAAGGTTCTGCTCGACGATGACCGCCGACACCCGATCCTTCAAAGCCTTCAGGATGCTGCCGACATCCTCGATGACCACCGCTGCAAGGCCTTGGGTGGGTTCATCGATGAGAAGAAGTTGCGGATCCCCCACCAGGGCCCGGCCGATCAGAAGGATCTGTCTCTGCCCGCCGCTCAACTGCCCGGCTTTGGTGTCGAAAAGAGATACGATCTTGGGATAAATCGATATGATTTTTTCCAGCGCGCGCTCGATCGGCTCCTTGCCGGAATAGGCGGCGATTTCGATGTTTTCACGGACCGTCAGGTTTCCGAACACCTTTTTTTCCTGCCCCACGTAACGCATCCCCTGCCGGTAGAGGTCTTCCGGCTGAAATCCGGAAATTTCCTCTTTCCGATAGCGGATGGAACCCTTCTGCGGTCTCAGCAGCCCCATGATGGATTTCAGAAGGGTCGATTTGCCGGCGCCGTTCCGGCCGATGAAAAAGGCCATCTGACCCTTTTCGACTCGAAACGAGACATCGTGCAGGACCCGGGCATGACCGTAAGCAACGTCTAAGTTTGCGATCTCCAGCATGAAAATCTCCATTCGCGGCAACTATCCCGTCGACTTCCCCCAGTAGCATTCCCGAACGGAGCTGTCGTTCAATACTTGTCCGGGATCCCCTTCACAGATGAAACACCCCTCGTTCATCACGCACAGCCGGTCCACAAGATCGACGATTTTGGAAAGTTTGTGTTCGATGACGATGAGGGTCAAATTACGCTTGATCCGATGGAGGATGCTCAGGACTTCGACGATCTCGTGGTCGCTCAATCCGGCCAGCGGTTCATCGAGCAGGAGCAGCTTCGGATGCAGAGAAAGAGCGATTCCGATCTCCAGCATCCTTTTTGCTCCATAGGAAAGCTCGGAGGTCGTCGTAAGGGAAAGGCTTTCCAATCCGACGACCTCCAAGGCTTTCTGACAGTCCTTTTGAATCATTCCGGTATCTGCCGGGGATAGAAAGAATTTCACCCCGGACAGGGGCGGGCTCCGGAAACGCAGGCAGGACAATACGAGATTTTCCCATACCGTCAGGGAATTGAAGACGGACACCAGTTGGAAGGTTCTGACCATCCCTTTGAGCACCCGCCGATGCGCCGGTAAAATCGAAACATCTTCCGAAAAAAGCAGGATCTTTCCCTCGGTGGGGGGGAACAGGCCTGAAAGAAGGTTGAAAAAAGTGGTTTTCCCCGAACCGTTGGGGCCGATGATCCCGATGGATTCGTTTTCCTCGATCCTGAAATCGGCCTCTCTGACGGCGATGAGGCCGCCGAAATGCCTGCTGAGTCTTTCGGTTCTCAAGGCTTCGGCCATGGATCGATCCCCGTTTCCGGTGGTCCCGTTGTTACCAGCCCATTTCCTTCAGAGGGAGGCAAAGCTCCTCGCCCATGTAGACATCGGCCACTTTGCAGACGTCCCATTTGTCTTTTCTCTCTTTGGGGCCTTTGCCGTCCATGATGAACTTGGCATATTTATAGAAAGGCCTTCCGTCGATCCGCCATTGTGCCGGCCCTTTGGGACTCATGAAATCCGGCTTTTCCATGAGCGCCTGATAGACTTTGCCCGGCTCGGTGGAACCGGCTGCCTGAATCCCCCGCAGCGTCTCCTGCATGCCGATGTATGCATAGATTGCAAAGGAATCCGGTACATCCCGGTA
>QZKK01000184.1 GCA_003599475.1 Desulfobacteraceae bacterium | reverse complement strand
CATATCTTTCTTCATCTTTGGTGCGATTACCGGTTATTTCGTTTGCCCGATTCAAATATTGTTCGATTATATTCATGGTACCTTTCTTTTTTCCTTGTGCACGCGAACGCTGAATTGAGCGGCGCGGCCATGAGCTCAGAAAAAAATCGCCGATGTTGTTCCGCGTCCGCTCAAATGAGATGTTCGGTTTTTCGTTCCTATTCTGGAAAAGCACTGTAGTAATCCTCATAGAGCATATCATGGTAGCCCCAGCCCATCCCTGAAGAAGACATCAATATATTCTTTAGCCTTTTCTGGAAGGTTTTTTTATATTCTTGAGGCAAATATAGAACTTTCTTTATTACCCGCTGATACATTCGATTAAGAGCGTCATAGAAATCTTCGTCCATGTCACCAAAGTTGAGGGTAAAAGAGTTACCGCGCTCTACAAAGAAGACCATAAGTTCAACCTCGCCAACAGGATCACCGACAGCCTTTGAATAGTTGCTGATCGCTTTCTTAGCTTTCGAAATCTGAATTGGCTTCTTGCTATAAATGTCTGGATACATACAATCGTCGATTATGTTTTTGTATGGCGCAAGCGGGTCTGATCCTATTCCGAATCGGGCGTTAAGAAATGCTTGATTCTCTTTTGAGAACCTATACAGATCTGCCACCAATGTCATCAATTGTTTATAATCAAGGCTATCCACCCTCGATTTCACGTCCGACCAAGTCGGACTCTTTGATATCTTTCTCCCCACTTGACAGGTATCCTTTCCCTGGAACCGAACGAAAAGCTCACCAGCGCCGCCCGGATATTGAATCATAAACCGCGATGTTTTCCGGGGTCTGGTTCCGGGTAAAGGCACCGGTTACCCGGCGCCCTCCCCACAGATCCGGACGTTAACGCAAAAGTATCGGGGTCAGCAAAAGTATCGGGGTCAGGCCTACACTATTCACAAAATTATGTTTTCCTCTATTCTTTTCAGAGATTTTGCCGAAATTTTTTTCCTTTTCTGCTTTCAAGCCCACCCTTTTGCATGCCTGAGTGAACACATTCAACTTTGTCAAATGTGTAGGCCTGACCCCAAAGTTCTTCCTCTTGGGCACCTCCCAGGTCACCACAGCGATGTCACGAGTCCGCTTCGATTCTTTGAGGCATGTGCGCAGAGTTTTCAAAGGCTTTCGGGTCGCTTTTGGTGAGCCATAGCTCAGCTTCTGCCGCTCTTCTTCGGACCAGGCCGGGCAATGTCTTTTTGACTCCCGTTCCGGGATCTGTCGCTTTGACCCATCGAGCCAGTTCCATCGGAATTGCGTCGTAGTCGCCGGCATTCAGTTTCTTTAAAAGAGTGCTTGTTTGAAAACTGCCGGTGCCCAGATTGAAGACAAAGCTCACCAGGGCTGAGAACTGGTTCTCCGTCAAGGGTACTTTGACCGACCTGTCGACGCATTCGGCACACTCCTCCATATCGCTGCGCAGGAGCTCCTCTGCCTCTTCTTCGGTAATGGTCTGATCCGGCACGACATTTTTCGTGTGCCCGTATCCGATCGTCCAGACACCGGCAGGACAACGGTAAGATTTCAATTCGCAGCCCTCGAAGCCTTTCACCAGCTTCAAGCCGCTCTCGTTCATCATGCGACCTTCGATATCCCCGATCAGCGCCTCACTCAAGAGTGTATAGGAGAAGATCGGTCCCCATTGTTCCCTCGCCTCAAGACAGATGTCCATCAGAATTGCAAAATTGCCCGGATCCGCAATCACCTGGCAGCCGGCGCTGTTTCTGCCAACACTTTTTGAATATGCCTGTGTCCGGTGGATATTGATGCCGAACTGCCCCTTGTGAACGCTTTCGGGGTCCATATCCAAAATATGATCTCTGTCCCTGTCGCGGTAGACCGGTAAAACGGCATGCTGGACCAGCGCCTGGTACTTTCCCCGGTGAAGGCCGATGGTGTGGCTCGACCGATGCTGACCCTCCTTGAGGATGGCTGTCCCTTCAACTCTGAGCGGGTTGTTCAGGTAATAGAGTCCGGGGTCTGTGGTCGCCTCCCAGACGTAGTATTCCCAGTCGTTTTTGTCCCAGTCGATCCAGAAAACGCCAATCCAGTCGTCAAATTCCCCGGCCTGACCGTTGCCTGACCGGATTCCAAAAATATTGAGATCGAAGCCTTTCCTTACCCCCTGTTCATCGATGCCGTCAAAAATGACATACTTCAACCGGCCCATACTATTCTTGATCTGGTTAAGACCTGGCTTTTTCATAATCGACTCCTGGTTTCGGGCGAATTCGTATCAAGAAAATGAAGAGATCAACCGTAAGCAAACCCTATCAATTACGAGATTGGAATCTCAAAATTTCTTCCGGCGGTGCTGAATCCGGAACGGCGGAAACGGTCCACCCGATGGATTAGCCGTTCCGGGCTGGGAGGAGCTTTGTCCAGAGATCCTCGAGCGAATAGTTCCACAAAACGATTCCAATCGCCATGAAAAAAATCGCGGCAAGCACATATCCCAGGACGCGCCAGCGAAAAAGCCGATGCCCGATCCAGCTGAACAAAAAAACGACTGCGATCAAAAACCCAATCACCCAGTCGAAAAGTGCGGTAACTTTTGGCACCCAGCCGGCGACCTTGGTATCGGCCCAGGATTTGCGTCCCATTTTCAGGAAGGTAAGCAGGCCCCGGGCGGCCCAGTCGAGTTTCCTGCCAGCTGGAATCGCGGAGATGTCTTCTTTGCCGATGAGGTCCTTGTGCTCGGGGTTATCTGTACGATTGTAAATGCCTGCTCCGAGCTCGCGCATCTCATCGAGTATCTCTTCATGTGCCTGTTCGATGAGGTCCTTGCGCTCGGCCTCGTGCTCAGGACCCGGGAGGAGCTTGCAGATGATGATCTCTGCCGTGTCCAGCCGTCCCCAGGTCAAGTCATTGCCGCGCCACTTCTTGCTGAAGAAGCCTCCGAAGTGGGCGAATTTTTCACCGGCGACCTTCTCCTTCGCGGTCAAGCCGGGCAGGAACCCTTTGGCATCCCCCGGACTGATGCGTGCGAAATTGACCTGTTGCAGCTCGCTGCCGACCTCCTCCGCTTGAGTGAGCGGGTAGATGATCATGTCTCGCAGGTAGAAGCTGTCGAGTGCATCGCGCAGCTTCCACGCACCGAGATGGATCCATGCCGCAAAGTCTTTGAGCTCCCCGTCAGACGTGGATCCTCGCGGGATGAGCCGGTTCAGTTCGTCGGTGTCGGTTGTGATCTTCCGGTGGATCGTGTCATAGAGTCCTTGGCAAAACTCCTCTCGCCGTGCCACCAGCTTGCTTTTCCGAATGCTCTCCAGCGTATCTCCGGCCAGCCGCTGCGCTTCACCAATTGCATGCAGGATCAGTTGCAGCTGCTCCTTTACTTCTTCATCAATTGTGCTTCCACCGGACCTGGCCGTTGACACCAAGCGGCAAAGCGCCTGCAGCCTTTCATCGAGATCCGGTTCGGAGGTGTTCGCGATTCGCCAGAATCCATTCCACTCTTCCCGCATCCCGGGATCGGCGTTGAATCCGTGGTTGAGTTGCTTGAGGAGATCCTTCGTCCCGCTCGGAATGGAAAGCCTCAGGGCCAAGACCTGCTCACAGAGAGCCTGCAGCCTGGCCTCGACTTCGGCGGAGAAGGCTTCAACCCGGTCCTTCTCGAAGCGCTCGTAGCGCAGCACGCGTTCTTCCTGTTCGTAGAGGAAATCCTTCAGCGAGCTCAGCTTGCGGGTGACGGCAAGGAGTCGCCTGCGCTCTTCGGTCTTTTCGGGGTCCGTTTCGGTATCGGGCGGAAGCGGCGGGTAGAGCGAGCGTATGACCTGCACGAGGTATCTGCACCTGCGCCGAGCATACTTGAGGTCGAGCGCACCGAGAAGCGTGCTCTTGATTGAATAAATCGTGGGCTTTAGGGCGTTTCCCATCCGCTCGGCCACCGGAGTCAACTCGATCAGCCGTTCGTCGCTTAGCTCAGAGCAGCTTGCCGTGATGGTCAGCTCCGACAAGAAGCGAAAGATTTTCAACGAAACATCCTGCCTCAGCCGCAGATCGAGATATCCATCCTCCTGCGCACGGAACAACGCTGTCGGGCCGTTTGAAGGCGAGATGTATTCCAGTTTGAACTTTCGCCGCTCTTCACGCTGCTCCGATCGGAAACGGCCTGCCGCCGTCTCGTAATAATCGAGCGTTCGCCGCAAAGCGGTCACGTTGCGGTTGTGGCGCTCGATCTGTTGAAGGGCGGCAGTGATGCTCTGGTACCCGGGCAATTCCATGAGCGCCTTTATGGCCACCTTGGCGGGAGCGATCTCGCGCGGCGCGCTCCCACAGGCGCGTGATTTAATCTCCTCCGGATCCGGTTCAATGTAGAAGAGCAGACGCTCGACAAATCGATCGGCACGCCGTTCGGCGATCGCCTCCAGCGCCTTTGCGATCGGCTTGTTGTCGAGCACGCCTCCGTCGATATGGTAAGCGTCGGCTTCTAGCCATTGGGCATGCTCTCCGAATTCAGCTTTTCTCACAAGCACCGGCTCGAACGCGAGCGGAAAGGAGGCGCTGGCCCGCGAGGCTCGGGCCAACCTGCAAACATCCTCTTCGGACTTGAAATTATTGATCTCATCGATGCCGCGCACCGGGTCGGCCTCCTGGTACCGGAAGCGGAAGATCTGCCGGTGGGTGCGCGTGTCAAGCTCCTCGCCAGCAGGGGTCTCGATTACGACACGCTCGCCGGACAGGTTGGTGGCAGTGATGTAGAGATCCAGATATGGCTGCAAATACCGTTCGTCCACCGGTGTTGCGCGACGGGACATGAGCGCCTCGAAAATTTTCTGCAGGAAATAATCGCCGTCGAGCAGCGACCGCGGGCCGGTCTTGAACGGGCCATAGAGCAGCTTGCCGAGATCCCCTTCCTCCAGCCAAAGGGACATCAGCTTCAGCATGTCCCCCCGGTTGACCAGAGCGTTTGCCAGGAACGCCCCGTTGAGTCCGCCTGCCGAAGTCCCGGTGATGATATCCACAACCACAGGGCCGACTTTCCGCCGCAACTTCGCGTAAAGACCCTCGCCCTTTACCAGCCGAAAGAACTCATAGGCGACACCGCTTTCGTAAACCGCCAGTGCCACTCCCCCGAAGAACGCCAGCGCAATTCGCGTTTCCTTTACGTCGCTTGTCTCTAAGGTTTTTTCCATATTCGTACCTCCTTCCGGCGAAAAGGCTTGCCAGCAACCTGCCGGATACATAGATCCTGTCCTTGCAGAAGCGGCGATTACAAACTGTCAGAAGCACCGGAAAAACGGATAATAGAAAAGATTCTTTCCGTTCTCCTCCGAAAGCCTGCGGAGCACGAAACGAGCAGCACGGTTTTGCTGGCTTCTGGAGTGCCCATGCTAGGCCGACTTTTTTGTGATTGTCTCATAAAGCTCTTTAGCAGTTTTTCCTATGGCGCTTGAGTCGCGCGAAATAATTGCACCCGCCAGCGAAACTGCGGCCGTGGCAATTTTGATGGCCTTGCGGGTGTCTTCAAGACGTTCAATTGTCTTTTTCGCTTCCGAAGTTGTCTTATGAAGCCTTTCAAAACTGAGCTCAGTCTCTTCCAGCACCAAGCCGACTGCAGCAGTACGAATATCGGCAGACGCATTGAGCAGTGACCATTCAGCGTCTTCGAACGCCCTCCTCTGTTTGTCTGATAACTGACTCCAGTTCGCGAAGCGGTAGTCGCCTATCGAAACCGACAGATCTCTGAAAGACTTCGACATTTGGAACGCTTCCGGAGACGAAAGCTTCATGGTATTCCCCCTTCTTCAAATTATTGTTGCAGTTTCGTGATGGCGCTATAGGCTGTTCTGATCTCTTTTGCATATCGACTCATTTGGCCAAGGAATTCCTTTGAAGTGACTCTGTTTGCTAGGACGGCGTCATTTAGCTTCTGGTGGCCATCGGATATCTTCTTTAGCGAAAGCGAATATGCCTCCATCGCTTTTCTCCTACTGGCAATGGATTCGAGCTTAGCGTCACGCCATTCGTTAAGTGCCGTAATCCCGGATTTATCTTCTGATTCCTGGACAATTGTTTTGTAGTACTTTTGCACGGCTGCATTTTCATCCTCTAAATCTCCAATGTATCCCAGGTCAATAATACGCCTTAATCCACCGATTATCCTTTGGATATCCGGATTGGCCGTCTTGACGAACGCTTTCAGTTTGGCTTGTCGCCAGGCGTCAGTGGCGGCCTTGAAAAGAAGCTTCGCAACTGCATTGAAAGCATCCGCTTCCTTTTCGTCGATAAACTTCGCCTCCTTCGCTGCTTTGCCAAGGCCGTTTACCTCTTTGTCGTAGGTCACCACTTCGTCGGCTGATAGTTGTCCAAGGGCATCCATGTACTCTTCAATCAGCGAATGGCGGAGAAGAAGCGTTTTCTCCTGAAGGGTTCGCTGGGCTGCTATGCTCTCAAGTCTCTTATACTGAGATTCAGGCTGGTATCGCTTCTGGGTTTGAGGCCATTTTACGTATTCCTCTGTTAAGTTTGTGTATTCGGCGGTACTGACGGAGATATCGGCGAATTCCCGAATCGCCGATAAATTCGCACAGCCGCATGCAAGCACCGATAGAAGCACCATGAAAAGCGCTGTCCTGCATCGCACGCCCAACGTTTTGAGGTTCATCCTTGTTTCTCCTTTCGGCTGTTTCTCATCTCTTGGCGGCACTCTGCACCTTGTGTTGTCCTGTCTCCTATTTGAGATTTGCTCACCCGGTAGTGCCCTCTTCTGGACCGAATCCGGCGGAACAAAATGTTTGACGATCCCCTTGGCGAATCGACAATATCTCAAGCTGATGCCAGGGTCGGAAATCCGACCATTGTCTCTCTTATTTATGAAATATTCCCTCGCCCACCGGACACTCCTCGGGCCGGGGCCGCCCTTCGGCCGCGGCAGCCAGCACTTTGAGCAAACATAGGTACTGGGGCGACGCCTGCAACAGCTTGGGTCCAATGGCGACAAGCTTGTCCACCTGCTCCCTGCTCAGTTTAAAGGAAGTGGGCAGCTCCAGGTAGTAACGCGAGTCCTCGCCGGGGATTTGACTGGCCGCTTCGAAATTGATCTCTATCACATACGGATCAATCTCGGCTGGGAAAGGAATAGGTTTGGGGGCCTTGGGACAATATTTGGAGAGCAAAGTGACGCAGGCCTGCTCATCCATTTGGGTCTGCACCCTCGTATATAGCGCCTCGCGCAGTTTGGTCATGCTGTCATAACTGTAATTATCCATTGCCACGGTGGCGGTTTTCTTCGCCACCGTGAAGAATCCCGGTGGTTTCTCTTTGCGGCTGAGTAGATCTTCACTTTGAGTACGGGCGTTGACGACAATCAAAACCAACCGTCGGATGACGCCTTGGTTGATGCGGGTACGGATGAAACCCCGGTCAAAGGCATTCAGAATAGCCCTTGCACCGATGTTATCCGACAGACCGCCATCCATCAGATGAATATAGCGATTCTCCTTGTTCAGATAGACACTCAGGTTTTTGGCGGCATCGTAACGTTCAGTGATCCAATCCTTGGGGGTCAGCGCGTTCTTGTACCACCAAGGTGCTGTGTATTCTTCGGCCAGTGGAAAATTTTTCAGACTGATGGGGGTCAAAAGATAGGGAAAAGCTGATGAAGCCGCCACTGCCCTGGAGACCTTATATGAATCCAAACGGGAGCCGAGCGCGTCGAAATACTCCTGGGTAAAGTCAAATCGCCGATCCGCCCCTAAATTTGTGGCATTGAGAATCACGAAAGGCCGTTCGTTACTTTGCAGCCTCTCAAAGGTGGCGGCATCGAAAATTTTTCTATCGTACAACTCCGCCGCCATATCGATGCGGCCGAAGTAGGGGGAAGCCAGCCGGAACCAATTTACGGGGTTGAGAAGCTGATCGGCCAGCGCCCCCTGGATGTCGCACTCCAGAAATCTGGCCCTGAAATCATCAAACAGCCGCTCCCGAAACAGTCCATAATAGGCTGCAGTGAAGGACCCCCCCGATACCGAGGAGATGCAATCCACTTCATCCAAAAGGTGCCTATCCCGGCCATCAACGCGAACAGGCGTGTCGCGCAGCGCCTCCATGATACCGTAAGACAAGGCTGCCGCCCGCGTGCCGCCTCCCGAAAACAAGAGGCAGACAAAAAGTGAATCGCTGTTATGTGGCCCGGAATCGAGGGTGTCAAACCGATAGCCGGACTGCGAATCAAAGCTTCGGCTTTGATCGTTGACGATGTAGTGAGCACACCCTATCAAGGCGAGAAAAGCCGGAATTAGGATGACCGTCCGAATGGCATGCATTTTCATCATTCGGCATCCTTAAACTCGACGGTCATTGGCATAAGGGATGATGTGTTGTGTAAATCAACATCATGCTTTTCAGGAACAAAATTCTTCGGTGGACCGAGGGCCACTTCATAAAGACCGCTTTCGAGTTCAAGTTTTTCATTGGTTCCCCCCATCAACTGACCATTGATCATGACGCGGCGCTTGCGTGGAAATAATGCCACTAAATACTCCTTTGCCACGACTGCCCTCCCTTGCTTGATTTTGCATTCAGTGGATCGAAATCGATCTGTTCATACTTAATGTTGTATCCAGGGATAACCGGATTCCGGTAAGGGACCCATATAACTCCCGGCAATACAGGGATATCCCGACAATCGTGTAAGAATCTGCTCTTTCGAAGAAAAGAGTTGTTCGTGTACTGGTTTGGGGTGTCAGTCAGAAAATCCAGAGTCGGCAAAGGGCTGTTTGTGTCTGGGTCCTTCTCCAGATTGGCGGAACCCAGACAGGTGCATCGTTGAGCAATCGCGCGAAGTGCGAGGATATTATCGTTCTCTGAGGCCATAACGATCCTTTCGACTGCGGTTGCCTTCGATTCGGATGATTCGGCTTGGAGAGATCTCCTCTTTTAACCACGAAACAAACGTAACACTCGAAAATGTCAGAATGAGCTCGGGGTAGTTCCCCGCCGCCTGCTGCTTTACGAATGATGTTTGTCCTTGATACCCGGGTCCGCCTGGGGAGCGATACCCCTGCTATAAGGGGCAGACGCATGAAAAGCAAGAAAAAAAACGGATGAGCGTCCCGCTTGCTGCAAAATGAACAGATGGAAAGGCCTATCATTTTGCCCTGGAGGTCTTGGAAGAAGCCTTGGCCGGAATATCGTTCTTCGGCAATTTACATTTACCGAATACTTTGCTGGGTCTGCTCGTAACTCTCGATGTCCTGTATGGCGATCTTGGCTTCGCTATTTTGGCTGACGACCAGCGGCTCCCGTTGTTCGCCCAGCTTCCTTAAGATTTCGGCGGCATGGGCCTTCAGGTAACTGATGATGATTTACCCTGCTAAATAGTCTTTAATCCGAATTTCATCGTTTATGGCACATTTTTCAGGATCCCAAATAATCATTGTACGGGTCTGATTGATCTCGAACTTTTCCCGCTCTTCAGCAGGTGCATTGTATAGTGTCGGTATCCACAATAAGGGAATTGAAAATTTGCGTCCATCTGTCAATTCCACGTGGAGGTATTCCTCATCAAAATGTACCTTCATTATGTACGCCTCTTTAGGAAACGTATAGGCTGAAGCGGGATACTTAATCGGGTAGCGCTTAGCTTTAAACTTCTCTTCAATTCGATCAATTTCTATGTTCATTCCATTCCTCTATTAGATAATTCAGGTTCGTCCTGATAACTCAGAGCTAAGCCCCCGGCTCTGCCGGGGAGAATGACAAAAGCTATGCTGTAGTATTTATAAAAAAAGCTCCTTTCCATAGAATGCCGGGTTGGGATGGCCCGAAAAAACTTAGAAAAGGAGCTGAACGTGAAAAACAGCCTATCACACACAGTATGGGAGTGCAAATACCATGTCGTCTGGGTTCCAAAGTGTCGCAGAAAGATCGTATATGGAGAGTTGCGAAAGGAACTGCGGACGATTTTGCAAAAGCTTTGTAAATATAAAGGCATAGATATCATAGAGGGTACCCTTTGTGTGGACCACGTGCATATGTGTCTTGCGATTCCTCCGAAGTATGCGGTATCAACCATGGTCGGGTACCTGAAAGGTAAGAGTGCAATGATCATGTTTGAGAAATACAGCCGGCTTAAGCGCAATTTCAAGGGGCACAGCTTCTGGGCACGAGGCTATTACGTCAATACGGTCGGATTGGATGAGGCCAAGGTGCGTAAGTACATAAAAGACCAGGAGACAAATGAATCCGTGGAGGATCGTTGGGATTTGAATCCAGATAGTGATCCCTTTTAGGGATGCCAGTACCCTCGGCAGAAAGCTTTTATGTAATAGGTAGATAGTTTGAAAAATCGGGCTCATCCCATGTCCCGAGGTAATGAATCAATTGTGCCCCTTGAGGGGCGCCAGTAACAATGCCCTTATAGGGCTAATCAAGCCACCGGCTATGCCGGTGGTCATGACTTTTAATGCCCGATTCAACTCATGCTTCTTCAACGATCGACCAGGCTGAGAAACTTCAACGCTCGGTTCAAGCCATATCTTAGCATCGTTTTGGTCATCTTGTGAACCTTTACCCACATGGACACTGGCTCGATTCTCGTGAAGCGCATCATGAGTGTGAAACCAGAAGATCAATCCTCGGAATTCCATGACTTTCGGCGCCATTCTCAAATCATCCGAATGTGTAATTTTTTAAAAAGAGCTTTTGATTCGTTTTTCCGCTTAATTTAAAGAACCGCACCCCTTGCCGTGATCGGCCAGAGGGCCTCCACACGATCGTTTCGGATGCAGACGTACCAGTCGTAGAGATTTACGGTCGGGTCGCAGTGTCCCGGGATCAGCTTGATTTTATCCCCAGGCTTTATCGGAGAGTCCGGCTGCTTTACTTCGAGCTTTCCGTGTTCGTCTGAGGCCCGGACGTACTCGATTCCGGAAAATCCGACCAGCGCAGGCATTCCCGAGTCGACGCTCAGCGCCTTGAGTCCGGCGTCGACCACTGCCCTTCCGGGTACCGGCCTGCTCATGACGGTCGTATATACAAAGAGGCTGTGCTCGAAAGTCCCGTCGAAGTTACCGTTTTCGCCAAGATTTTTTGCATAGTCCGCATCCATGAAGATATAGGAGCCGGCTTGCAGCTCGCTGAAGACCCCGCTTCGCCCCTCGAAAAGATGAGACCCGGTTCCTGCGCCGGTTACAATCGGACAATGGATCCCGTTTTTTTCCAGCACCTCGAGGGTGGATTTCACGTTTTCGACGGCGGAGTCTACGGCCTTTTTTCTTTCGGCGAAGCTTCGGACATGCTGGGCCGCGCCATGATAGGCCTGAAGCCCCGCAAAGCGCAGCGAAGGCGATGCTTCGATCGCCTCCGCCAACTTGAGAACCGGCTCTCCGGGGCCGACGCCGCAACGATTGGAGCCCACATTGAGCTCCACGTAGACGGAAAGCGTTGTGCCGAACTCCGATGCCGCCCGGTTGAGGTCTTCGACATTTCCGGAATCGTCGACGCAGATGCCGATTTTCGCCTGCCCGGCCAATGCCGCCGCACGTCGCAGCTTCGATCGGCCCACGATTTCATTTGTGATCAGAACGTCCAAAACCCCGCCGTAGACCATGGCTTCGGCTTCGCTTACCTTCTGGCAGCACACCCCGACCGCGCCCAGCGCCATTTGCTTGAGCGCGATCACGGGGCACTTGTGGGTCTTGGCATGAGGACGAAGCCTGACCGAGTGGGCGGCTGCGGCTTCGGCCATCCGCGCAATGTTTCGTTCGAATACATCCAGTTCGATCAGCAGCGCCGGCGTATCGACATCCGCCAGCGGCATTCCGATATCGGCAGGGGGTCTTGTTGGCATGGGGCATCCTTTCGGTTATCTAAACTTTAGGATCGGCCTCTCGCAGGGACGCAGGGCCGCTGAGATAACCATTCAAAATTCAAGATTCAAAGGTTCAAAACATGGGGCACAGATTTTCGGTTTCTCAAAGCTCTTCGAGCGCTTTCTTCAGCCGATCCATCCCCTCTTCCAGTTGCTCCACCGAGGTGGTGAAGGCAAGGCGGATCTGCCCTTCCCCGTTTGCACCGAACTCGGTCCCGCTTCGAACCAGCACGCCCTTCTCGGAAAGGTAGGGGAGCATGTCTTTGCTCAAAATCGATTGCGTGTAGCGTGGAAAGGCGTAGAAGGCCCCCTGGCAGGGGGGTGCCGAAAGGCAGTCGATCTCCTCCAGTTTGGATTCCACCATCTTGCGCCTTCGATCGTAGGATTCGAGCATTTTTACGACGCAGTCCTGCGGCCCGGCCAACGCCGCAACACAGGCTTTCTGGGAAGGTGTGTTCACGCAGGAGACGATGGTTCGGTGGAAAAGCACAAGCTGCTTGATCACCGGCGCGTCGGCAACCAGATATCCGACCCGCCATCCGGTCATCGCATAGGTTTTTGAAAAGCTGTTCAGAAGAATAGCGCGATCCTGAATATCGTCTATCTGGCTGATGGAAAAATGAGTGATATCGCCGTACAGCAGCTTGTGATAGACCTCATCGACCACGATCATCAGGTTTCGGCCCCTGGCGATGGCCGCAAGCCCCCTCATTTCCTTTTCATCGAATACGACACCGGTCGGATTGGATGGATTGGAGAGTAGAATCATTTTGGTCCGATCCGTCACGGCGTTTGAAATGGCATCGAGATCCGGACGCAACCGCTTCGTCAGGGGGACGGCGACGGCTTTCCCGCCGAAAAGGACGACCGCATCGGCATACCCCGAGTAGTCCGGATCCAGGATGATCGCCTCATCTCCGGGGTTCATGCAGCTTGCGGCAATGGTTGCAATCGCCTCGATCCCGCCGGTTGTCACCAGGATGTTTTCCGGCTTCCGGGTAATCCCGTAATCTCTTCTGAGGCCGTAGCAAATGGCTTCTCTCAGTTCTTCATCCCCGTATGCATTTCCGTAATGGGTGAAGTTATTCTGCATCGCCTTGAAGGCGGCCTCCTGAATATGCACCGGGGTGGCAAAATCGGGTTCGCCGATATCCATCCGGACAGCCCCCGCGGGAATCGAAATTTTTCTTTGCGATCGTTCCGAGAAGGCGATGCGCTGGATGCGCTGGGATAGTTCAAACATGCGTCCTCCTTATCTGAAACTACATGATAATCGCTTTGCCACGAAGACACCAAGACACTAAGAAACACCAATCAAATTCATATTCTTTCTTTGTGCCTTTGTGCCTCTGTGGCTAAATTGCCGATCGTTGAACGTTTTTCCTCTACAAGCCCTTCGCTTTCAGTATGTCGTCCAGGCCGGGTCGTGTGGTCTGCCCGGCTTCGATTTCGGCCAGCCGCTTCTCTTCGCCGGCGATCACTTTTTTTACCGGTTCGATCAAGCCCGCGGCATGCTCTTTCTTGACCACCACCACCCCGTCGTCGTCGGCAACGATGATATCCCCGGGAAAAACCGCAACCCCGCCGCAGCTTATCGGATAGTTGATCTCACCGGGACCTTCCTTCAATGGCCCGTTGGGTGAAATCCCAGCAGCGAATACGGGAAAATCGAGCCGCCGGAGTTCTGCCGCATCTCGAATATCCCCATCGACCACCATGCCGGCACAACCCATTTTTATCGCCGTTTGGACCATCAGCAGGCCAAGAAGCGCACACGAATGATCTCCGCCGCCGTCGATGACCATAACGTCGCCCGGTTTGACCAGCGTCAATGCTTTGTGAATCATCAGGTTGTCATTCGGATTCACCTTGACGGTCATCGCGGGGCCGACGACCTTCATTCCCTCCCTGAGCGGTTTAATCCGCGAGTTCATGGCGGCGTTTCTTCCCAGGCAGTCCCCCACGTTTCCTGTCAGGCATCCGGTTTGATCCATCAGCTCTTTGATGGCCCGAACAGTTTTTGCATCGGGCCGTTCAAAATCGGTTCGATAACGAAATCCGGGTTTACCAAATTCTTTGATTGTCATTTTCCCTTCTTTCTCCATTCAAGTAAAACCACGAAATACACGAAATACACGAAAGAATGCGAACAAAAACTCTCGATCCGCAGATTACGCCGATTCACACAGATTGAAGATTCCCTGCAGCGATCTGTCAGATTTTGATTCGCTCGCGAAACCCCCGCGGCCCCGGAAAACGGGATCTCCGCTTCGCTCCGACAAGCGCTGCCGGGGAATGCCCTCGGCCATGAGCTCGGGCCGAATGGCGCTCGCTATAGCGGTTCAGACGAGTTCTTCACTGCCGTCTGTCGTCTGTCCTCTGCCATCTGTCGTCTGTCCTTCTACATCCCTTTCCTCAGCAGTTCCGCTATATCTGTGAGGTCTTCGACATCTTCGAGATGCCGGATGGAATCGATCAACCGGTCCATTCGATTCGGTTCGAAGACTCCGCTTGTGCACCCTTTGAATTTTCTTAGCTGATCCTCCATCGTGCCCGGATTTTCGGGTTCGCCCATGGCGTCCAGGACCTCGTGCGCACAGGTCCGACCGCTTTTCGTGACCACTTCGACCCTGGCGCAGCGATGATCCGGGATGAGTTTGTCGAATCCTGAATCCGAAATGACCTCCACCCTTTCCATCAGGGAAAGAATGCCGGAATCGGCAAGCTTCTGCGGGGAAAACTGTCCTAAACCGACTTCTCCTTCGGCAAAGGCTGCGGCAATGCAGTACGGGAGGCTCATCTTTCCCGAAAGAGGTGTGGTGATTTCCTTCCCGCCGGTCAGTTTTGCCGCCACTTCGTAGGTTCTCACCCGGATGGATTCGATCTCTTCCGGCTCGATCCGGTATTCTTTCCGAATGACCAAAGCGGCATCCGCCGAGGGATGGATATGGCGGCAGGCGGCATGATACTTGGTGTAGGTATTCATGATCTCGAATTTCTCGCCCAATCCCTCTGTGATCCGCTCGGGGCGGAACCGATCGGCATAGCCTGCGTAGAATCCCTGTTTGTGCTCCAGAACCGTATCGGGTCCCGTAAAGCCTTCCCGGATCAAAAGCGCCGAAAGGATGCCGCTTTGAGCAGCTTTGCCCGGGTGTAGCACCTTTGTCATGGCCCCGTTGGACATGAAGGCAAAGAGCCCCGCACTCTGGGAGCCCGCGATTCCCAGGTTTTGTACCATCTGCGAAGTATCGAATCCAAACAGGTTTCCGCATGCCGCGGCCGCCCCGAAAGTTCCACAGGTTCCTGTCGTGTGGAACCCGCGGTGGTAGTGGGAGGGGTTTCCGGCGGCCGCGATTCGGCCGAAAGCTTCATAGCCGGCGACGATGGCGGCAATGATCGCTTTGCCCGGCTTTTTCTCGGTTTCCCCCAGCGCGAGCACGGCCGGTATGACGGCGACTCCCGGATGCCCCATGGCATACCGGTTCCCGTCATCGAGCTCCAGTGCATGCGCCATGATCCCGTTGAAGAGTGCGGCATACAGGCAGTCCACCCTCATATCGGATGCGATCAGGACGGATTCTTCTTTGCCGCTGAGTTTTCGGGCGAGACGGGCGGCGATGCTCCCTTCTTCTGCCTGCGAGCCCGCGATGGCAGCCCCCAGGGTGTCGAGAAAAACAAATTTTGCCTTTTCAACGGCTTCAGGTGGAAGATCCGCATAAGTCAGGCCGGATAGAAAAGATGCAAGCACATGGGTCGGACCGTTCATCTCAGACCTCCTCTTACTCGTGCCGTATCAACCGCATGAATATCGACCCCGCAGGGGGGACGAGCCCCCGCCAAGGCGGGACCGACCCCCAAAATACGGGAGATCTCCAAACGGCATTAATGCGGCGACCTCTTCTCGTAGAGCTGCGAATAATCCAGATTGCGTCTGCTCCAGTGTACCCGAACCACATCGTATGCCAAAATCGCCCATCTCCGTATGAATTTCAGATAGATGTGCACGAAAAGAAGCAGATCCGTTATCAGCGCAAAGAGAAGATGGATGAACTTTACGGTCAGATAATCGGATCCCCCCGGGTTGTCTAGAATAAACATCATCAGGATTCCTGTTGCGGCCATGATCGGAATCATGAAAGTGATGTAGACATACCATGCTTTTTGACCGGTGTTGAATTCTCCGGTGTATGGAAGAGGATACCGCTTACTCTCTTTCATGTGCCGGATGAGATCGTCCAACCATTTTTTGTCGGAATCCCCCCAGGTAAAAACTTTCCGGAGCCATCGAAACATGTGATGCTTGTCGATAATGAAATAGAGCACTGGAAAGAGGATGAGGAGGATGCCGAGCACCTTGTGGGCGAACAAAAAAAGTACCTCTTCGAATCGGGGAAGCATCTCTCCATAGTGAAGCGTCGTAATACCGGTCATCGCCAGCAGAACGATCGTGACGGCAGCCAACAGGTGAACGATCTTTTCCCCTCTTCGATAGCTTGCCGCGTACTCTTTGTTGCGCTTCGATACCTGCGGGCATGAATGTATGCACCGGTAGCATCTCCGGCACTCTTCTCCGACGATATTTTCGAGTGCCATGGAGGTTCTCTGGTTCTGAATGAAAACGAACCCGCGCTTTTCTTTTACGACCGGACACGCATCGACACAATTTCCGCACGCAAGACAGGCCCGATCCCCAACGACCGTATCATACGTCAGAATTCTCGTATTCGGGTTTACGCCATCCGAAAAAAGCCGCATGCGTGCAACCGGGCATATGGCCTCATCCAGAAAAAAATCCTTCAACCCCGACCGGACGGGACTCTTCATCGTTTGTTTCGCGTTCATACTCCCTCTTCTTGTGGAACTGCGTTCGGTGTCAGGTGTCAGCCCAGAGGCTGGCCGCAGTCGCATTTTCATTATTGAAGACCCTGCAGCCCCGGCAGCGGGATCTCCGCTTCGCTCCGACAAGCTCAGCGGGGAATGGGCTCGCTTTTTCGGTTCAGCACCCCTGACACCCGAAACCCGACACCTGACACCTTGCAATCAGTTGAACTCCAGCGTCACCTGCGGGTAAACCCGCTGGTAAGCCTCGGCATAAGCTTCGGTCTTCAACCCGATATTGGGGCCGGAGTTCCGCTTGGCCTGCACCCCCCTTCTCCGGGCAAGATCGATGTAGTACTGCACCAGATGCTCCTGGGCCCCCATGCTTTCCATGGCTTCTTTCTTTCGATCGAAGACCGGGGTGATATCCAGCAGGACTTCGGGCTTGAAATCGCACTGCTCCGGCTGATGCGGCTCGAAGAGAAATACCGGGGGTGCTCCGATGACCTGCCCGGGAGCCGGATACCCCATGGCCTGGGCGTAGACCCTGGACTTGAGGGTGAGCTCGGCAGCCAGCGGATGGTCGAAATTGTACGGGTCCTTCAACGCATGGGTGAGCACGAACCGGGGCTGCAACGCCTTGAATTCCGTAACAAGCGCATCCATCATCGAATCGCTCTCTCGGATGGGGTAATCTCCGGCATCCAGAAACGCGATCTCCCCGCCGAGAATCCCGGCCGCCCGTTCGGCTTCCTCCCTCCGGGCCGATTTGACTCTTTCGAGGGTCATCCCCGGCTGCTTCCACATTTTGGCCGATTCCCCCCGCTCGCCGTAGGAAAGACAGACGATTCTGACACGATATCCGCGCCCGGCGTACAGCGCAATCGCCCCGCCTGCGCGCCAGACAAAATCGGCAGCGTGGGCGCTTACGACCAGGATGCTCGGTTTGTCGCTCATTGCTTCTCCTTTTCCCGTAGATCAACTAAAATAACTGAATCAGCCGCAGACTTCTGCAGATCATTACAGCACAAGGCATGAAAGAGCGAGAAGCCAGATATCTGAGATCAGAATCCAGCAAAGCACGGGCCACCGACTTCTGACCTCCGACTTCTGACTTCTGTCTTCCGACCTCTGACCTCCGACTTCTGTCTCTTCTGCGTCTCTGCGCGAGAACTGCCACTGGCTCACACGGCCGCCCCTTTGGTGGCCTGCAGCTCCTTGTAGATCTTTTCAACCTCGGAACGGTCCATCTTCCTCAACTCTTCGATCTGCCCCCGATACATGCCGGACTCGATTTCTTCCAGGCGCTTTTTCAACTGCGGGGAAGGCGGAAGGATGTGTTTCCCATGAAGCCGCCGGATCAGCAGCGAGATGTTGAAGGGGGCGATTTCGGCCGGGCACCTTGCCGCGCACAACCCGCACTGGACGCATTCGATGGAGAGTTCGACCACCTCCTCGAATTCCCCGCGGATGGCCGCCGACACATAGTTCATGACCTCAAGGTTCATCGGGCATGATTTCGTGCAGGTATTGCACCCCATGCACCGGAGAAGCTCCGGATAGATTCGGGTGATGCTGACCTCATCCGGGATCACATTCTGAAGCGCATAGAGCGCCTTGTTGGCCGGCGAATAAGGGAGCTGTACGAGATAGATATCCGCTTCGACGACGGTCTGGCAGGCGAGTCCGACGTTTAAGCGGTATTGGCCCTTTCTTCGATACACGGTTGCGCAGGCGCCGCAAACGCCTCCCCGGCACCCGCAGCCCCGGGTCAGGCTGTACCCGGAGTATTCCATCGCCTTCTGAATGGTCAATCCGTTTGGAACCTGATACCTTTTTCCCATGATGTAAATGGGAATCAGCTTGATCGCATCCTCTTTCATCGCTGCTATCCTTTGATGTGCTGAACCCTGGTCAGTGCTTTCTCGAATCGGTAATCCGGAAGAATCATCGGGGATACCCTGCGAGATACGCTGCCGGCATCTTCCAGTTGTTTTCGATATGCATTCAAATGCTCCAGCGTTAGTCTTCCGGCCTCTACGGATCGGGCCATTTCGGCCGCATGCCGCCCGGCCCTTCTCCCGAAAACGAAGATATCGACCAGCGAGTTCGAACCGAGCCGGTTGTGCCCGTGCACACCGCCTGAAACCTCCCCGGCGGCCAGGAGGTTGGCCACGCTGGTCTGGCCGTTTGTATCGATTTCGATTCCGCCGTTTTGATAATGCTGCGTCGGGTACACCAGAATGGGTTCGACGATGGGGTTGATGCCATATTTCTGGTACCGGCTGTGAATGCCGGCAAACCTTCTCAGAAAGGTTCCCTCCCCGCAGATCTTATCGATCAACGGGGTATCGAGCCAGGCTCCAACCATGCCGGTCGGTGTAAATATGCCTTTTCCTCTTTCGCCGCATTCGCGGATGATGCAGGAAGCTGTGGCATCGCGGGTCTCCAGCCGGTAGACGAACATCTCGCCTTCGACATTGACAAGCTGTGCGCCCTGGGACCTCACCGCTTCCGAAATCAGCAGGCCGAGCATCTGTTCCGGCCAGGCGGCTCCGGTGGGGTGATACTGGATGTAGCCGACGTAGAGAAGCTTCGCCCCGGCGCGGTACGCCATGACCAGCCCGTCTGCGGTCGCACCGTAATGATTCGAGGTCGGAAAACCCTGCGGGTGGAGCCGTCCGATTCCTCCGGTGGCCATGATGGTAATCTTGGCCTTTACCACATGATACTGCCCGGTATCCAGATTCAGCAGCACCGCTCCGGCGCACCGGCCGTTTTCGTCCAGGATGAGCTCGACTGCCGGGCTGAACTCCTGCACCTCGATTTCCCGGTTGCGGATCTCGTCTGCGAGCACCCGCATGATTTCAAGCCCGGTGAGGTCCTTTATAGAGTGGGAGCGTTTCCTGGAATGCCCGCCCGGCATGTGGGTTTCGTAGGATCCGTCCGGATGCCGGTCGAAGTTCACCCCGAGCCTGGTCAACCAGTCGACGATGAAGGGAGCGTCTGTAACCAGCGCTTCGACAAGATCGGGTTTGTTGGTGAACCGGCCGCCCATCATGGTATCGATCCAGTGGATGCGGGGGTTGTCCTCCGGAAGCGTCGCCGCGCCGATTCCCCCCTCCGCCATGATGGTGTTCGAGTCGGCCAGCCGAAGCTTGGTCGCGATCATCACGCGGGCGCCTTTTTCCGCTGCGGTCAGCGCCGCG
>QZKK01000161.1 GCA_003599475.1 Desulfobacteraceae bacterium | reverse complement strand
CTGGATCTGCCTGGAGATCGCCGAAACCATCCGAAATGAGCTGAATGTTGAAAGCTGAAAGCTGCCAGCAGGCTTCTTTCTACGACAAAAAACCCCCTCTGCAAATTCAATGCAGAGAGGGTTTTTTTGCTTTGACTTCTGACCTCCGGCTTCTGACCTCTGGCACTTACTCTCTTCTTCCAAGGATGCGTAAAAGCATCAGGAACAGATTGATAAAATCGAGATACAGCGAAAGCGCGCCTAAGATGGCGCCTTTTCTTATCGCGCCCGCCTCCAAGCCTGCCGGCTGGGTCACCGCCATATGTTTCAGCTTTTGGGTGTCGTATGCAGTCAATCCGACGAAGACGATCACGCCGATATAGCTGATGATCAGGTTCATTCCGGAGCTGCGGATGAACATGTTGACCACGGAGGCGATGATGATGCCGATCAGCCCCATGAACATGAAGCTGCCCAGAGAGGTAAGATCTTTCTTCGTGGTCCATCCGTAAACACTGCATGCAACAAATGTCGCAGCGCAGATGAAAAATGTAGAAGTTATGGATGTGCTTGTATATGCAAGGAAAATGAACGATAGGGTGGCTCCGTTCAAGCCGGCGTAAAGAAGGAAGAGCCCCGTGGCGGTCGACGCCTGCATTCTATGAACCCTTGCACTGATCGAAAAGACAAGCGCAAGCTCACCGATGATGAGTGCGAAAAAGACGATCGGATTGCCGAAGATGAGCCGGGTCAGGGATTCGCTGTTTGCCACATAGAAAGCGACAAATCCTGTCAAGGCGAGCCCGATTGCCATCCAGTTGTAAACGCTTCTGACGAAATCATTGACGAGTACTTGGGTTTCTGTTCTTCTCAACGGAACACTTTCCATGAATTCCTCCTGATAAGCGGATAATTATGACCAAACAATAACCACAGGAAGGTCGATTTTCAAGGGCACAAAGCGCTGCACGGTTCTTACGAGTCTGCCATGCCAGAGATTTTTATGGACTTTGTATCCCGGTTTTTTTAAAATGGGGAAACATCCTGCATATTTACCGGCTTGACTGCACTTGTCAAGCAAAAACGGAATAACCGATGAAACCGCTGCAGCTTTACCAGCATCTTAAAGAGTTGGCAGAAAAATTGGGCATTACGGTGTCGGAAGAAAATTTCCGGAAAGACGGTGTTCATGTGAGAAGCGGCTTCTGTGTGGCCGGCGGGAAAAAAATGTTTCTGATGAACAAGCATGCCAAGATCTCCGCTAAAATCGATTTATTAGCAGCGTTCTTGTCGAAATCACCTCACGATCAATTTTATGTGGTACCCGCGGTACGGGATGTTCTTCGGGAAGCAGGTGCAAAGGATCATGTCGTCGAAGATGAAGGGGAGTTGGACGAGCGAACCCAAGAATGATCCAATCACAAAAGTTTACATAACATTCATTATCAGACCTTTAAAATTTAAACTTCGCCACATGCACTTGATCAATAGCCCCCCTTGAATCGGCATCACAAGCGCGCCTATTGCGGTTCGGATCCTCGTATGTTATGCGAGAAGGTGCAATTGATGAATATATTCCGATTTGAATCAAAATTTTACAGACGGTCCGACAGCGAATCGTGAAAACGACAGCAGACGAAAAATACGGTCAGATTTTTACCGTATCCAAACTCACTTCCGAAATCAAGAATCTCCTTGAAGACAATTTTTCTTTTGTTTGGGTCACCGGTGAAATCTCAAATCTCAGAGGACCCGGCTCCGGTCATTTGTATTTCGCCTTGAAAGATGAATATTCACAGATCTCTTCTGTAATGTTTCGAGGACAGGTCCAGCAGCTCAAGTTCCTTCCTCGGGATGGTTTGAGCATTACCGGATTGGGAAGAATCAGTGTCTATGAACCGCGGGGAACCTATCAGATCATTCTGGAATACCTCGAGCCGGCGGGTCTGGGTGCCCTCCAGGCCGCTTTTCAACAGCTTAAGGAACGACTCCAGCAAGAAGGCCTTTTCGATCCTGAGCACAAAGTTTCTATTCCGTTGTTGCCGAAGAAAATCGCCGTCGTCACATCCCCGACCGGAGCCGTCATTCATGACATTCTCAATGTCTTGAATCGCCGATTCCACAACATCCCAATCCTGATCTATCCGGTAAAGGTGCAAGGCGAAAATTCCGAAACGGAAATTGTGCAGGCGCTCGATGATCTCGGAGCGAGGGCCGATATCGATGTCATCATTTTGGCTCGGGGGGGCGGCTCGCTGGAGGATTTTCAGGCATTCAACTCCGAACGCGTTGCTCGGGGCATATTCCGGTGCAGGATTCCGGTGGTTTCAGCCGTGGGACACGAAACCGACTATACGATCTCCGATTTTGTCGCCGATTTACGTGCACCGACTCCCTCTGCCGCAGCCGAACTCGTTGCTCCTGTCAAACTGGACTTGCAGCGGAAATGCATCGAAATGGAAGCAAGATTGATGCATGGGTTTAAAAAGACCTGCACACGTCTCCGAAACGAGCTTTTGCACCTGTCAAACCGATTGGACGACCCGCGAAAGGAATTGACCCGGCTCTTCTTAAGGACCGATGATCTCACGGAGCGGATGAATCGGGCCGTGTTGCACTTGATCCAGTCAAAGCGGAATCCGCTCGAGTGGCGGGTAAAAGCCCTGTGTTCCCACACACCCCGGAACGTGATCGATAAGGGTCGATCGAAACTTGAAAAAACAAACTGTAACATAATAAATTTATTCAATAAAAATTTTTATCTATGGAGATCCGACCTCAAACGGATCTCCGGCAAACTGCATGCTTTGAGCCCACGTTCCATTCTCGAACGCGGCTACAGCATCACCTTGCTCCTTCCAGGCCAAAGTCTTGTAAGGGAATCCGGTGCGGTCATACCTGGCGACAGTGTTCAAGTGATCCTTTCAAAAGGTTCTTTAATGTGCGAAGTTAGAAGGAAAATAAATGAATGAATGAGGAAAGTTTTGAAGAAGCCATGAGGCGACTGGAGGCGATCGTTCAAGAACTTGAAACAGGAGATCTCCCCCTGGAGGTTGCCCTGAAAAAATTCGAAGAAGGTGTCAGGCTTTCCAAGCTGTGCTCCCGAAAGCTTGATGAGACAGAGAAAAAGATATCCATCCTGCTGAAGGATCCGAAAGGGGATTTATGCGAAAGGCCGTTTTCGCCGGAGACCGGATTGGAAGAAGACAATCGCCATGAATAAGAGTTTGAAATTCGATCTGAAATCCTATTTATCGGGAAAGCGGGATCGAATCGATCTCGAATTGATGCGTATTCTTCATGAGTTCGGATCCGATTCCGGATCCGGTTCCCGATCAGGCGATCGCTTATCAGAAGCCATGCGCTATTCTCTGATGGCAGGTGGGAAACGACTCCGTCCGATTCTCTGCGTCGCCGCTTCAGAAGCCGTCGGCGGTCATCCGGAGTCCCCTATTCCGGCCGCATGCGCTCTGGAGATGATCCACACCTACTCCTTGATTCACGATGACCTTCCAGCAATGGACGATGACGATCAAAGGAGAGGTCAACCCACCTGTCATGTCGCTTTCGACGAAGCCACCGCGATTTTAGCCGGTGATGCTCTTCTAACGCTCGCCTTTGAAATTCTGTCCGCCGAGCATCCTTCGGCGGCTTCGCCTTCGAAACGGCTGGATGTGATTCGAATCATTTCCTCAGCAGCGGGATACCACGGTATGGTTCGCGGTCAGATGCTCGATATGCTCTCCGAGGGGAAACGCCTTGCACTCGATGAACTGAAGCGGCTGCATTCTCAAAAAACCGGAGCGCTCATCGAAGCATCCGTCTGGGCAGGGTCCCTTTTGGGCGGTGGCACACCGCCGCAAATCGAGCGACTCAAGACCTACGCAGCTTCGATCGGCCTGGCTTTTCAGGTTCGAGACGATATTTTAAACATCGAGGGGGACCCGGCGGTGATGGGAAAGGCGGCCGGAACCGATCTGAATCGAAACAAGAACACTTACCCGGCCTTGATCGGGATAGAGGAATCCAAGGCCTTTGCCGCAAAACTCGTTAATAATGCCTTGCGGGCTTTGAACGAATTTGATAGAAACGCAGACCCGCTCCGAGCAATTGCCGAATATATCATAGAAAGAAATAAATAACGGGAGGGGCTCCCTTGTATCTTCTCGATCACATTGATTCTCCGGATGATGTTAAGAAGTTGTCGCTTTCCGATTTGACGGTTCTGGCCGAAGAAGTGAGAAACCACATCGTCGAGGTGGTCTCAAAAACCGGCGGCCATCTGGCGTCAAACCTCGGGGTCGTCGAGTTGACCATCGCGCTCCACTACGTATTCGATTCCCCGAAAGATAAGATCATATGGGATGTCGGGCATCAGTCTTATACGCACAAGCTGTTGACCGGTCGGAGAAAGCTTTTTCATACCCTGCGACAGCACCGGGGGATCAGCGGATTTACAAAGACCAAGGAGAGTCCGCATGACGCATTTTCAACCGGCCACAGCAGCACCTCCATCTCCGCCGGGCTGGGGATGGCCTGTGCGAAGAGACTCAAGAATGAAACCGGAAAGGTAATTGCGGTCATCGGGGATGGATCCCTGACGAGTGGTATTGCCTATGAAGGATTGAACCAGGCCGGCGACATCCATAAGGACCTGATCGTGATCCTCAATGAAAACGACATGTCCATTGCAAAAAACGTCGGCGCTCTATCCTCCTTCCTGAGCCGCACTTTTTCGAAAAAGTATCTTCAGGATCTCCGAAAGGAATTCGGCGAATTTCTCAAATCACTTCCAAAGATCGGCGACGATGTCTATCAGGTCGCAAAGCGCACCGAAGAGTCCTTTAAAACCTTTGTCACCCCGGGAATGCTCTTTGAGGCGTTCAATTTCGAATACTTCGGCCCCATCAATGGACACAGGCTCAACCATCTGATCGATATCTTACACAACATCAAAAATACCAACGAACCGGTGCTGCTTCATGTGATCACCAAGAAAGGAAAAGGGTATACACCCGCTGAAGAAAATCCGGTCTTCTATCACGGCGTCTCCTGTTTCGAGGTAAAAACAGGCAACTGCATCGTAAAAAACGCGAGCGTTCCGACCTACACCAAAATATTCGGAGACACCATGGTCGAATTGGCGGCGAACGACCCGAAAATCGTCGCCGTTACAGCGGCCATGCCGGAAGGGACCGGATTGAAGGAGTTTTCGGAGAATTATCCGGAGCGGTTCTTCGATGTGGGGATCGCCGAACAACACGGGGTCACTTTCGCTGCCGGCATGGCGGTCGAGGGATTGAAGCCGGTCGTCGCCATCTATTCCACCTTTCTGCAGCGCGCTTACGACCAGATCATTCACGATGTCTGCATCGATGAACTGCCGGTGGTCTTTGCAGTCGATCGGAGCGGCATCGTGGGCGAAGACGGTGCGACCCACCACGGCGTGTTCGATCTCACCTATTTGAGAAGCCTGCCCAATATGGTGGTCATGGCCCCGAAGGATGAAAATGAACTGCGGAGAATGCTGGTCACCGCCCTCTCCTATCCCGGTCCCATTTCCATGCGGTACCCGCGAGGTACAGGAATCGGTGTAAAGATGGATGAAAAAATCGAGCCGCTGGCTATCGGAAAAGCAGAGATCCTGACCGAAGGTGAGGATCTTCTGATTCTTGCCATCGGCCAGAGCGTCTACGAGGCTCTCAAAGCCCGGGATGTCCTGGTTGAGGAGGGTGTTTCGGCAACGGTGGTGAATTGCCGGTTCGTAAAGCCCCTGGATGTCGACTTGATCGTCTCTCTTTCGGTAAAGATACCCAGGATCGTTACGGTAGAGGAGAATGTGCTCCAGGGAGGTTTCGGGAGCGCTGTTTTGGAGTGTCTAAACGATGAAGGGATCAACGGATTTACACTCAAGAGGGTCGGTATACCGGATCGCTTCATCGAGCATGGCCCGCAAAAGCTTCTCAGGTCGAAGGCAGAGGTCGATGCCGCTGCCATCATCCGCGCGGCAAAGGGGATCTGCCATGCATCCGACCCGCATAGATCCTACATTGCCGCCGGCAAAAACGCCAGACAGGCATTTTGAGGGTTCAGCGTTCAGTGTTCGGTGTTCAGGGGTTCCTGGCCAAGCAACTCGAGAGTTCAAGTTCAGCGCTCGGCGTTCAGTCAACAAAGGCCCTTTTGCCTTGCTGCCGAGAAACACGTCTCATTATGAAAGAATCGGGGTACGCGACCGGGCGTCCAGATTGTGGAGCTTTGACGACTCAACCGAATTGGCTGAACACTGAACGCTGAACACTGAACACTACCATATGAAACGACGGCTCGATCTTCTCCTTGTGGAGAAAGGGTTTGCCGATTCACGGCAACGCGCCCGCGAATTGATCATGACAGGCAGGGTTCTGGTAAACGATTTTCCCGCGGCAAAACCTGGTGCGCAGGTTTCAGAGGTGGATCACATCAAGCTCCAGGGAGATCCGATTCCTTACGTCAGCAGGGGCGGTCTCAAATTGGAAGCTGCGCTGAAGGGTTTTTCCGTCGACCCCGGCGGAATGACCTGTATGGATGTGGGGGCTTCGACCGGCGGCTTTACCGATTGCCTGCTTCAGCACGGTGCCCTTTTGGTATATGCCGTCGATGTCGGTTACGGACAGCTTGCCTGGAAGCTTCGCAGGGATCCCCGGGTCATTGCCATCGAACGCGCAAACATCCGGTATCTCGCCCAAAGCGCCCTTGCGGAACCGGTGGATTTGGTTGTCATCGACGTCTCGTTTATCTCATTGAAGATCGTCGTCCCGAATCTCTTCAAATTCCTGAAACCCGATGCGGTGCTCATCGCTTTGATCAAACCGCAGTTTGAAGTGGGAAAGGGGATGGTGGGCAAGGGCGGAGTTGTCAGGGATCCGCAATTGCATGATTCCGTGCTCGATGATCTTATGGATTTTTTCATCGATCAGAATCTTGAGATCAAAGCGACGATGCCTTCCCCGATACTGGGCCCGAAGGGGAACAAGGAATTTTTGATCCACCTTCGATTCAGAGGATAAGTATCGAGCTTGCTAAATCGCGTCTCTGCATGCAAAAAATCAGTTTGGGCTTGCTTTTTTATCCGGATATGATTACAAAAAATTTTACTGTTTCGATTTGGATTCATGGATGCAGAGATAGATGCAGAGAGGAGCTCAGATGTCTGAAATAGTTGAAAAAACAAGGAGCATTGCCCTGGTCGGCCACGGCGGGGCCGGAAAGACGATGCTGGCTGAGGTCATGCTGTTTAAAGGCGGCGTGCTCAAACGAATCGGCCGTGTGGAAGAAGGAAATACGGCCATGGATTTCGAACCGGAAGCATTGAAGCGGCAATCCAGTGTCAGCACTTCCTTTCACCAGTACATTTGGAATAAATATTCGGTCAACCTGATCGATACTCCGGGAGACCAAAATTTCTTCACGGACGCCAAGCTGTGCATGCAGGCGGCGGATGCTGCCGTTGTCGTCATCGATGCGGTCGACGGAGTCAAGGTTCAAACGGAACTGGCCTGGGACTTTACACGGGAAGTCAACCTCCCGGTGATCATATTCATCAATAAACTGGACCGGGAACGTGCAGACTTTCAGCGTGCGTTTAAAGATGCATCAGACATTTTCGAACCCCGACCGATCATTCTGCAACTGCCTATCGGATCCGAAGCGGAGTTCAAGGGAATCGTCGACCTGATCACGATGAAGGCATATACCTATGATGAAACCGGAAAAGCAGCCGCGGTGGATATCCCGGAGGATATGAAAGATCAGGTGGAATCCGAAAGAGAGGCGTTGATCGAAAATATCGCGGAAGCCGATGATGCGTTGATCGAAAAGTACCTTGAAGGTGAAACGCTCGCTGAAGAAGATATCAAGAGTGCACTGCGGAAAGGGACCCTGTCGCGCAACTTTGTTCCTGTCTTCTGCGGATCCGTGACAAAAAATCACATCGGCATCGATCTTCTGATGGATGCGGTTATCCAGTGCCTGCCTTCTCCTCTGGATCGCGGGTCTATGACCGGTAAGGATGCGGACGGAAACGACGCCCTGCGGGAACCGAACCCGGATGCTCCTTTTTCCGGATTCGTATTCAAGACCGTGGCTGATCCCTATGCCGGAAGGTTGAGCATTCTCCGAATCGTTTCAGGAAAGCTCGGCTCAGACGGTACCTTCTACAATATGAATAAAGGAACCCGTGAGCGATATACCCAGCTCCTGAGGATCACCGGAAAAGAGCAGAAACCGATCCCGGAGGGCTACCCCGGTGCGATCGTTGCGGTGGCCAAGCTGAAGGAAACCGTCACCGGTGATACTCTCTGCGACGAGGGGAATAAAATCCGATTCCGTACGGCGGAAGCGATGCCTCCCCTGATCTCTTTTGCTCTGCAACCCAAGTCCAGGGCGGATGAAGACAAGATCTTCAGCGCACTGCAAAGGCTGCTTGAGGAAGATATTTCATTGAAGCTTGAGCGGAATGCCGAAACCAGACAGATCCTGCTGTGGGGGATGGGACAGGTCCATATCGAAACCACCATCGAGAAGATGAGGAGAAAGTACAACGTCGAGGTGAATCTCAGCACCCCGAAAATCCCCTATCGCGAGACCATCAAGAAGAAGGTTCGGGTTCAGGGAAGACATAAAAAACAGACCGGCGGTCACGGCCAGTTCGGAGACTGCTGGGTTCAATTGGAACCGTTGCCCCGCGGGAAGGGATTCGAGTTCGTCGACGCGGTCGTCGGAGGTGTTATCCCCAGACAGTACATCCCGGCCGTCGAAAAAGGGATTGTCGAATCTTCCGCCCAGGGAGTCCTTGCCGGTTTTCCCACCGTCGATTTCAGGGCGACGCTGGACTACGGGTCCTACCATGCGGTCGATTCCTCCGAAATGGCATTCAAGATCGCAGGATCCCTTGCATTTAAAAAGGCGGCGTTGGAGGCAAATCCGATCCTCCTTGAACCGATCATGAATGTCTCCATCATTGCCCCGGATGAGTTCATGGGGGATATCATGGGGGATTTAAACAGCAGGCGGGGCCGGGTTCTCGGAATGGAAAGCAAGGGGAAAAACCAGGTCATCAAAGCGCAGGTCCCCGTCAGCGAATTTCAGACCTACGCTCCGGATCTCAATTCCATGACCGGTGGGCGAGGATTTTACACGATGGAATTTTCCCATTATGACGAAGTGCCCGCCCAACTGTCTCAGAAGATCATCGATCAGGTCAATAAGGAGAAGGAGAAGGAATAATAAAAGCGTTCAGCGTTCAACGTTCAGCGTTCAACGTTGAGTATTCAGTGTTCAGCGGTATCGCTGACCGCTGGAGCGGCCAGTTTGAGTGACTGCCGGGCGAATCGACCGGTTGTGAGGATTGCGGAGAATCGCACGGTTCAGGATGAAGTTTCGTATTCGATCAAACCCCTGAACGTTGAACCCTGAACGTTGAACCTCTATTGCTTCCAGTATTCCCCCAAACACCTCTTGCCCGGGGCAAATCCGTTCCAGAAGGCATCCTGTTTGGTTTTGAAGTGGATGCGATTGCGCTTGGAGATGCTTTTGGCAAGGATGCATTCTCGCGTGTGAAACCGCCCGGAGATGCGGTTTCCCACATACCCTGTACCGGATTCCTTCAGATCCTTCCAGATTCCTCTCTTTGCAGACATAGCTTCCCGCTGGTATGCTAACAGGGCATCCCGAAATTTCGTATTTTCCCCGTGCGGCAAACAATAGGCCAGCCCCTCCGCCACCAGCGCCCCATTGATGAACCGCCCATTGCCAAGAAAAAGATAGGCTAAAAGGCGTCCGTGCCGGTCCCGCTTCTCAAGGTCATATTCGATCCGAACCCTTTTGCCGTAGACAAGCTCCTTGTTGTACCTTTTAGCGAGATCACCGAAAGGTTCGGCCGGCCGGTCTCCATGATCGATCTCAGGGCAGTTGATGCCGATATATCGGATACGGTCGCCGGTGTCTAGAACGACGGTGTCGCCGTCATCGATCCAACGGACGGTCTCCCACTGCTGCGCATTGCCCGCCTGCGGGAAAATGCCTGCAAGGGCTAGCCAAAGGAAAAGCAGCCGGCAGGCGAATTGAAATCGTTGAAATCGTTGCACGTTGAAATCGTTGAAATCGTTTAAGCCGTTGAAATCGTTGAACGTGTAACGACTCCAACGTGCAACGGTTTCAACGTATAACGATTTCAACGTGTTTTCAACCCGCAGATCCGTCTTGCACGCTCATCCAGCATGGCGGGCAACCCTCCCCTTTCGGCCGGAAGATAGCCCATCGATTTCTTCCACGCCTCCCGATCTTCCATGCAAAGGTACACCGTAACCTCGGCACCGTAAGCTCGGATCCGTTCGATCATCTTTCGATACAGCTCGATCCGAAGCGGCTTGAAGTATCTCATCTTGCCGTCCAGACCCGGGATGAATTCACCATAGACGATCTTCGAATCCGGAAAACGGGTCTGAATGATCGGCTTTAAAGCCGGCATGAAACGAAAGGTTCCGAGACTGATCCATGCCATATTTTCTGCTGAAACCGAAGAGAATATCCGGTCGACCACCCACAGATATTCTTCGATGCATCCGTCGTATAGAATCATCGGATCGAAATGAAAGGCCAGCGGGTATCCCCAGGATTCACAGCGCATGGCGGCATCGAGCCGCTGGGAAAGCGAGGCCGTGTTTCGCTCCTCCGAGCCGATGATGCGCTCAGTATTCATCGACCATGAGGTAATGGTCTTGCGGTTGTGCACGACCTCCGACAATGGATCGATATTTACGGTTTTGGTTTTCAATTCGAGAACCGAACGGTTCTGAACGGCAAACGCAGACACCAGGCGCCGCGTGGTTTGGGTCCAAGGCTCCCAGATGAGGCTGTCGGTAAACTCACCGGTTCCGATTCTGCAAATGCGTTCGCACTGGAAGACATCTTCCAGGGAATCGAACAAGTCGCCTTCATTGACGAAATACTGGAGCACAGGCGGATGGAAGTAAGTCTGAAGAATACAATAGGAACAATCCATCGGACAGTATGTGCCGATATGTAAAATCTTGTACATGCAGCAGGTATAATGGCGTGTGCCGGGGCAGTCACGGATGAATTCCCCCCGGTTTCGGGTGATAAGAAGGACTTTTTTTCCGGCCGCAATCGGGTCTTCGGCATCGAGAATGGATCGATAGACAGCCTTCGGGCCGGGCACGATTTCAATCGGGGTGTCGAATCGGGAGCAGATGCGGCCGACCTCCGGCAGGTTCGACACTTCCGAATCGATGTAAATCCGGCGAATCATCGAGACGATCGTCCTTTACTGTATAGAGGTTCAGTCAGGATCCTGACCGGCGCCCGTAATCCTGAACCGGTAAACGTCAACTTGATTTCTGAATCAGATCGTTGATGACGGCCGCGTCTTCAAGGGTGCTGATATCTCCCAGATCATCGATGCGGTTTTCGGCGATTTTTCGAAGGATTCGTCGCATGATCTTTCCGCTTCTGGTCTTCGGCAGAGCATTCGCAAACTGCAGCCGGTCCGGGGTGGCGATGGCTCCGATCTCTTTTCGCACATGCCGCATCAATTCCTCCTTCAGATTGTCTGTTGGATCGAAGCCAAGCTTCAATGTTACAAACGCATAGAGCCCCTGCCCCTTGATTTCATGCGGCATCCCCGCTACGGCGGCTTCCGCAACCGCCGGATGAAGGACCAGCGCGCTCTCGATTTCGGCCGTACTGATACGATGCCCGGATACATTGATGACATCGTCGACCCGGCCCTGCAGGAAATAGTAGCCATCATCATCCATCAGACACCCGTCTCCGGTGAAGTACATGCCGGGATACTGGGAAAAGTATGTCTGTTCATACCGCGGATGGTCTTTGAAGATGGTCCTTGAAAGACCCGGCCAGGGCTTTTCGATGCACAGGTGGCCCGTTTTTCCGGCAGGCATCCGTTCTCCCCGCAGTTTCGGGTTTTCCATCCCGGGGTCTGCGACGCGGGGCACGATTCCGGGAAACGGAAATGTGGCCGAACCCGGTTTGGTCGGCCAGGCACCGGGAAGCGGCGTAATCATGATCCCGCCATTTTCCGTCTGCCACCAGGTGTCTACGATGGGACATCTTTCCTTCCCGACATTCCGATGATACCACATCCAGGCATCCGGGTTGATCGGCTCCCCCACGGTACCCAGCAGCCTCAAGCTGGAAAGATCCCGATTCTGCGGCCAGGAATCCCCATGTCTCGACAAGGCGCGAATGGCCGTCGGCGCCGTATAGCAGACATTCATTTTATATCGATCGATTAACTCCCAGGCACGATCCGGTTTCGGGTACAATGGAGTCCCCTCGTAGATGAAGGAGGTTGTGCCGCAAAGAAGCGGACCGTAAACAATGTAGCTGTGACCGGTCACCCAGCCGATATCGGCCATGCACCAGTACAGCGTTTCAGGATGGATGTCGAAAATCCACTTCTGAGTGATATAGACGTAGGTCATGTACCCGCCCGTTGTATGTACCTGCCCCTTCGGTTTTCCTGTACTGCCGCTGGTGTATAGCAGGTACAGCGTATCCTCCGCCTCCATTTGTTCGCACGGGCAGTCGTCGGCGATATCTTCCGCACGCATCTCCTCATCCCACCAGGAGTCTCGAGAGTCTACCCAGGGTATCGAATTGCCTGTCCTTTTTACCACGATGACCTTTTCCACATTGGGACACTTTTCGAGCGCATCGTCTGCATTCTTTTTGAGATCGAAGGACTTGCCCCCCCGGAGGGACTGGTCGATTGTGATCAGAAGCTTGGATTCGCTCTCCTGGATGCGATGCATGAGCGCTTCGGCGGAAAATCCTCCGAAAACGACGCTGTGGGGAAGCCCCAAGCGCGCGCACGCCAGCATGGCGACAGGAAGATGCCACACCATCGGCAAGTAAATGGTCACGCAGTCTCCCTTTTTCAATCCCTTTTTCTTCAACACATTGGCGAAGCGGCAGACTTCCCGATGAAGCGTCAGGTATGTTAAAACTTTAGTGTCCTCGTCCGGTTCTCCCTGCCAGATGATGGCGGCTTTGTTCCGCATCGAGGTTTCCAGATGTCGATCCAGGCAATTGTAACACATGTTGGTGTAGCCGCCCTTGAACCACTCGTGAAAAACCCGTCCATTCCGGATATCAAAATTGTAATCGAGTATTTTTTCAGGTTTTTTGAACCATGCCAACTCCTCGGCGATTTCAGACCAGAAACCCTCCGGATCGGCTACGGCCCGGTTATACAGCGTCTGGTACTGCTCCAGATTTTTTATCCACGCCTTTTCCGAAAAGGACGGATCCGGATAAAACTTTCCCTGATCTTCTTTGATACGCATGGTCATCCTTCTCCTTTCTACGACGTATGATCGAATCCGTGTGAGACTGAATCGCGTGAGTGGAACACTTACCGCTTAAGCGCTTTTTCTGATCCCTCTGAGCAGAATATCAAAGCCTGCATCCAAAGTCGATCTGACAAAAGTTTTTTCATCTCTCCCCGGTTGCTTCTGGCGTTCAATCAGGATGATACCGGAAAAAAGAGCCCATACGATGTCTGCAAAAGTCTCTGCCGGGCCTTCCTTGAAAATCCCGTTTTCAACCCCGGATTGAAACATATTCGCAATGGCCCCGAGGGCCCGATCCGACAACCCCTGAATTTCCTCCAGCAGCTCCGGGGAAAGATTTTTGACCGTTTCACCGGATTGAATATGAAACATGTTGAGCAGAATCAGAGGGTCGAATGTGTATACATCGAATAAAACGTCCTTCAAGGCAGCGATCCGCTTTTCCGGAACCGTCGCAAATTCGGAATCGATATGTTCCAGCCGGATCAACAGGTACTGAAGGACCCTTAGCGAGAGCGATGCATGCAGCTCATCTTTGTTTTTAAAGTAGAGGTAGAGGGTTCCGGGGCTGAGTTCGGCTTCATGCGCAATATCTTCCATGGTTGCCTTGTTCAAGCCCTTCAGGCTGAAGATCTTCTTGGCTGCAACCATGATCTGCTGCCTTCGACGCTCTTTCTCGCGCTGTTTTCGTTCCTGTATGCCCATAAGAATCTGAATCCTATTTATTTTTTGAAAATAGTTATAATCAATACCGAGGGATGTCAAGAAAATTGTTTCAGTCCAAGGCCTGGGTGCTTCGGATGTATTCGGTGGCTATTGCGGGAAAGTGAGTATTTTCTTCATGGTGATATCGCCGGACAGCTTCGATAGCGTCGAGATTCGCTCCTCCAGATCCGAAAGGCTGGAAAAACGTATTGTTATCGTATACGACCGGCCCTCGAAAAAAGGAGGAGGCTCCAACTTGATGGAGGAACCCATCGGCAGTCGGGCCCGGTACTTTTCAAAGGTCTCCTCATGCTTGGCAAAGGTCGGATAACGCCTGCGTTTGAAATACTTTCGAACCGCTTGCCGCTGCTGTGCAAGATCGAGAGCACGATCCGTGATGATCGACAGGAAATCCGGATCCTCTAAGATCTTTCTTTCAGAGATCCCGTCCCTGGCAGCAATTTCCCTCAACCAGAGGATCGATTCCTGCTGGACGTTGAACCCGATTTTCAGTTTTTGAAAGATTTCACAGAGAAGGACAGCGGTTTCCGTTTCAAGAGGATCAAGCGCCAATGCCATAGACAGGGAGACGGCGCCTTCGAGAACGGCGGCTTGTACGCGAACGGGCAATTGAGAAAGCCTTAAAATTTTCCGAATGTGTTCGGGAGTGTCCGGCAAGCACAGATCCCGGCAGACACTGCCGAGGTCAGAGGGTTCAGAAAAATGAGGTGAGAGCAGATTCAGAGCCCTTGAGGTTTCGATGAGGTTCAGCGGACGCTGCAGGGAATTTTCGGCGACCGCCAACAGGATGCGGTCTCTTTGAGGGGTCTTTTCATCGACGATTCTCACCGGAATGTGTTCCCAGCCAAGCCGGAGGCAGGCATCGATTCGACGGAAACCGGATACTACAGTAAACCGCGCTTTCTTCGATTCCAAAATGGGAGGGTTCAACAATCCGGAGCGTCTGACGGATCCGATCAGTCCCTCCGAGCCTAAGGCCGTGCTGATCCGGTACCGGTGATCTTCGATATCGATCTGTTCGAAGCGTATGTTTTCGTTTTCAAACCGCATGAGGGGAGGTAAGAATCGTCAGTGCTTCCTGGTATTTTTTTCGGGTATTTTCGATGACATCCTTCGGAAGAGAGGGCGCCGGAGGCGTCTTGTCCCAGTTCAACGTGTTGAGATAGTCTCTCAGGTACTGCTTGTCGAAGCTTTTCTGGGATCTTCCCGGTTGATACGAATCCTTCGGCCAGAAACGGGAAGAGTCCGGGGTCAGGATTTCATCGATCAGGAGGATATCTTCTCCATAGCGGCCGAATTCGAATTTGGTATCCGCAATGATGATTCCGCATCGATCGGCCTGCTCCGCCCCTTTTTTATAGATTGCAAGGCTGACCTCTTTTACCTTTTCGGCCACGGATCTCCCCAGTTTCCGAACCGCCTCTTCGAAGCTGATATTTTCGTCATGAATACCGATTTCAGCTTTCGTAGAAGGGGTAAAGACCGGCTCGGGAAGTCTGTCGGATTCCCGGAGGCCTTCCGGAAGTCTGATTCCACAGACGGTTCCGTCCTTCCGGTAGGAGTTCCACCCGGAGCCTGAGATGTATCCCCGGACGATGCATTCCACGGGCAGCGGTTCGGCTTTCCGAACCAGCATGCTTCTGCCACGAAGAACATCGGAATACGGTCTGCATTCAGCCGGATAATCCTCGATTCGACTGCTTACCAGATGGTTTTGAACCAGAGACTTCATCCGCGCGAACCAGAAAAGAGAGATGCTTGTCAGGATTTCCCCTTTTCCGGGCACCGGATCGGGCATCACCACATCGAAGGCGGAAATCCGGTCCGTAGCGACCATGAGCAGATGCTCGCCAAGATCGTAGATATCCCGCACCTTTCCTTTTTTGAGCAGCTTCAGGGTGGGAAAGTCTGTTTCGTATAAGGCTGGTTTCATGAATTCAACTCCTTGGGATAATATTTCGAACCGCTACAGTACCGTTTTTCCTATAGTCATGTCAATACGATACGATTGATAAAGATATTGACATTCACAACGACAGTATCGCAAAATTGGAAACGTTGGACCAATGGAATGCTGGAATGATGGACTTGGCAGGAATGGGAGTTTTCGGGATCCCGATTCCTGTATTCCATCATTCCATTGGTTCAGCATTTTTTCGTTTTGGATCCTCAATACCAACTGAGAAGGAGAATGTGTCATGGACAGAAGAGTAAGCGTCGTCGGTGCGGGAAATGTCGGAGCCACCACGGCTCAGCGGCTGGCCGAAAAAGATCTCTGTGATGTGGTCTTGGTGGATATCGTCGAAGGCGTCCCGCAGGGAAAGGCTCTCGATCTTACCGAGGCCGCGCCCATCGAGAAGCACGATGCCCGGTTGATCGGTTCAAACAGCTACGAAGCGACAAAGGGTTCAAATATCGTCATCATCACCGCAGGAGTCCCGAGAAAACCGGGGATGAGCCGTGACGATCTCATCAGCACCAATGCAGGGATCATGAAAAAAGTGACCCAGCAGGTGGTCAAATTCTCGCCGGAAAGCATTCTGATCATCGTCAGCAACCCCCTCGATGCCATGTGCCATGTCGCATACGAAGCCAGCGGTTTCCCGAAGAACAGGGTTGTGGGCATGGCCGGTGTTTTGGATTCGGCCCGCTTTCGAGCCTTTATCTCAATGGAGCTGAAGGTATCGGTCGAAAACATCCATGCCTTCGTTTTGGGAGGCCACGGGGACACCATGGTTCCGCTGCCTCGCTACTCCACAGTGGCCGGAATACCGATCACGGAACTCATCCCCAGGGAGCGTATCGAGGCGATTGTCGATCGCACCCGCAATGGCGGCGCCGAGATCGTAAAGCTGCTGACCACCAGTGCTTACTATGCTCCGGCTTCAGCGGCTGTTGAAATGGCGGAATCGATTCTGAAGGATAAGAAAAAGATCCTCCCCTGCGCCGCCTATCTGGAAGGAGAATACGGATTCAAGGATCTGTTTATCGGAGTTCCCGTAAAGCTGGGTGCAAAGGGAGTGGAAGAAATCATCCAGATCGAGCTGACCGATGAAGAGAAGGCTGCTCTCGGGAGTTCGGCCAAAGCCGTCCAGGGGCTCAAGGATATCCTCAAGAAAATGAAGTATTGACGGGTTGCGAGTTACGGGTTGCAGGTTAAGGGGTTGAACTTTGCGTAGCTTCGGTGTGAAAATGGGGTAATCTAAAATCTAAAATCTAAAATCTAAAATCGAAATTAGAGGTGTGCCTTTATCGATTCGGCCACGGCATGCGTGATTCCGGGCAGGGCGCTCAGCTCTTCGAGTGTCGCTGCCCGGATTTTTTCGATGCTCCCGAAGTGTTGCAACAGAAGGGATCTTCTTTTTTTCCCTACACCGGGAACCGTGTCCAGGGCGGACGACAGTGAACGTTTCCCGCGGCGGCTGCGATGAAAGCTTACGGCAAACCGATGGGCTTCGTCACGAACCCTTTGAAGCAAAAGCAGAAGGTCCTTGTTTCTTCCGAAGTTCAAAGGATTTGCCCTTCCCGGCGCGTACAGTTTATCTTCCGTCTCCCCTCTTCTCTCGTCTCTTTTTGCAATCCCGAGGAGATCGAACCGCCCGGCTAAATCGAGCTCATCGAGTAAGGCACTTGCAATTCCGAGCTGCCCCTTGCCCCCATCGACCATCAGCAGATCCGGATACGGATACGAAGATTCTCCCTTGCCGAACCGGCGCTTCAGAACTTCGGCCATCGAGGCGTAGTCGTCCGGTCCATTCACCGTTCTGATCCGATACTTGCGGTAGAAAGATTTGACTGGTTTTCCGTTTTCAAACACCACCAGGGAGCCCACCGGTTCAGTCCCCTGGATGTTTGAGACATCGATGCATTCGATACGCTTCGGCAGATTGCACAGGTTGAGCTGGTTCTTGAGCCTTGCAAGCAGATGGATGTTTGCATCCGAGGCGGCCATCCGATCCGCCGACTCCTTCCGGGCGTTCTGGACTGCCATGGAAACAAGGCGCGCTTTTTCCCCTCTTTTCGGCTCCAGAATGGAAACATTTCCTCCCTTTAGATCTGCCAGATGCTCTTCCAAAAGATTTTTATCTTCAAAGGAGACAGGGACTAGAATCTCCCGGGGAATGAACCCTGACTTCTCGTAATACTGCTGGATGAAAGCTCCGAGCACTTCCTCATCGGTTCCTAATGCCTCGGGAAAATCGTAGTGCCTGCTCCCCATGAGGTAACCGCCTCGAACCATCAGCAAGGTCACCAGGGCGCACCTCGCATCCCGCACGATGGCAAGCACGTCCCTGTCTTTGAAGTCGGTATTGACGGCAACCTGTTTTTCGATGGTCTTTTCGAGCGCATGCATCCTGTCGCGAAGGCGGGCCGCTCTTTCAAAGTCCAGCGCCTCGGCCGCCGCCGCCATCTCCTGTCGGATCTTTCGAATCAGGTCCGGAGTTCTTCCTTTGAGAAACAGGATCGCTTCTTTGGCCATCTCCAGATAGAACCGGGGATCGACATCCATACAGCAGGGAGCAAGACAGCGCTGCATCTGGCAATGCAGGCAGGGGCGTGTCCGCTTTTTGAAATCCCGCATTTTGCACTTGCGGAGCTTAAATTCCTTATTGACGGTTTTTAATGTTTCGCGAACCGCTTGCGCCGAGGCATAGGGTCCGAAATAGAGCGCTCCGTCTTTAGCCGGCTTCCGCACCACGGTCAGGTTCGGATAATCGCTGTTGAGGTCGAGGCGGAGCGAAGGGTAGCGCTTGTCGTCTTTGAGTACGACGTTGTAGTGCGGCTTGTGCCGTTTGATCAGGTTGGACTCGAGGATCAGCGCTTCTTTTTCGGTTCCTGTGATGATGGTGTCGAAACCGGAAATCTTCTGAACCAGGATGCCGGTCTTCATGTCCCATTGATTGGAAGCTTTGAAGTATGAGCCCAGGCGCTTCTTCAGATCCCTCGCCTTGCCGATGTAGATAATCTCCCCCTCCCGGTTCTTGAAAAGATAAACACCAGGCTGGTTGGGAGTCCGGTTCAGTTTGTCGTTCAATTCCTCATTCATCGCTTGATAAAATCAAATACGACGTTTTCTTTCAAGGCTTTCAGCCTGTCCCGGATCACTGCCGCGCGCTCGAAATCGAGAACCTTTACGGCCTCGGACATCTCTTTTTCCAACTTTCGAATCATGCTTTCGAGATCATCCGGATGGACGGATCCAAATTCTCGAAGGGTTTCCGCGGCGCCGGCCGGTGCTTCGGCCGGCTGCGCATAGAGGTTTTCAAATATCGACGCGATTTTTTTCGAAATGCCCGTGGGCGTGATTTTATGCCGCCGGTTGTAGATTTCCTGGATCTTTCTGCGGCGCTCGGTCTCATCGATTGCCTGCTGCATCGAACGGGTCACAAGATCGCCGTAAAGGATGATTTCTCCATTGAGATTTCGTGCGGCACGGCCGAAGGTCTGAATCAGGGATCGGGTAGAGCGCAGGAATCCTTCCTTGTCCGCGTCGAGAATGGCAACCAGCGAGACCTCGGGAATATCCAACCCTTCCCGCAGCAGATTTATCCCGACCAGCACGTCGAATTTTCCCATCCGAAGGTCACGGATGATTTCCATCCGTTCCAGCGTATTGATGTCGGCGTGAAGATACCGGACTTGAATGCCCATCTCCGAATAGTATTCCGAGAGGTCTTCTGCCATCCGCTTGGTCAACGTGGTGACCAGGACCCGTTCCTTCCGCTCCGACCGGATCCGGATCTCGCGATAGAGATCGTCCACCTGATTGGCGGCGGAACGCACCTGAACGGGAGGGTCGAGGAGGCCGGTCGGTCGGACGATCAGTTCGCAGACGGCATCCTTTGCCTTCTCTCTTTCGAACTGGGCAGGAGTGGCGGAGACATAGATGATCTGGGATATTTTTTCCTCGAAC
>QZKK01000142.1 GCA_003599475.1 Desulfobacteraceae bacterium | reverse complement strand
GTATATCGCGTTTGACGATCCTTCCGCCGGGACCGCTGCCGGCTCTTCCATGACCACCGAAATCGGGATTCAGCGGATCTCTGAGCAGATCGATGCGCTGCTGACGATGCGGATCGATCCGGTGCGGTTTCTGATCAGCCCCAGGCTTGCCGCTTCCATCATCAGCTTTCCGCTGCTGACCGCCTTCTTCGATCTGATCGGCATATTCGGAGGATTCTTCAGCGGAGTGGTGCTCCTCAATCTGGATCCCGGTACTTATTTCTACCGCGTGCAGTCGAGTATCGAAATGCAGGATGTCACCGGGGGGTTTGTAAAGTCGATCGTATTTGCCGTACTGGTCTCAATCATCTGCTGCTTTCAGGGCTACTTCACGCACATGAGGAAAGACAGCTTCGGAGCAAAGGCCGTGGGGCTTTCGACCACAACGGCGGTGGTCCTTTCCTGTGTGATGATCCTGATTTCGGATTACGTGGTCACTTCTTTTCTTTTATAGGATAAGAAATGAGCGCCCCTCTCATCGAATTTCAGCATGTGGTCAAGCGGTTCGGCGAGCGAACCATTCTCGACGATGTGAACCTCAAGCTTTTCGAAGGGGAGGTATCGACCATCATCGGTAAAAGCGGTACCGGAAAAAGTGTGCTGCTGAAACACATCATCGGGCTGCTGAAGCCGGACGAGGGGAAAATCCTCTACAAGGGAAAAGACATCGGGAGCATGAGCAAAGCCGAGTGGAACGACTACACGGGCCGGATCAGCTACATGTTTCAGAACAACGCACTGTTCGACTCGCTGACGGTTTTTGAAAACGTCGCCCTTCCCCTCCGGCAGGGGACTCGATTGAACAAACAGGAAATCGAAAAAAGGGTGCGGTCCAGGATCGAGCTTTCCGAGCTGACCGAGGTGATGGACAAGTATCCTTCGGAGATCTCCGGAGGGATGCAAAAGAGGGTGGCCTTGAGCCGGGCGCTTGTCACCTACCCGAACATCGTTCTTTTCGACGAGCCCACGACAGGCCAGGACCCGATTCGCAAAAACGCCATCCTGAGCATGATCGCCAGTTACCAGAAAAGGTTCAAATTCACCGCCGTATTGATCAGCCACGACATTCCGGACGTCTACTTCATCTCCAACCGGATCCTTGCGCTCTACGGCGGACGAATCGTATTCGAAGGGACTCCCCAGGCGTTCGAAGATTTCGATCATCCCTTCCGAGACGAGATCGTCGAAAGCCTCGAAGGTCTGCAGGAACAGCTTACCGGTCTTTATTCCCGCAGGCACTTCAAGGTACGGTATCAGACCGATCTTGGCAAGAAACAGGCCCATGAGAACTATGTGGCACTCGTCTTCAGCCTGGATGACATGGATCAGGTCTCGGAAAATGTCGGCTACGATAAGGCTCAGGAGATCATCCGGTCGTTGGGGGCCTATATCAACAAGCATTTCGGGGCCGTGGGCGGGTTTTCGGCACGCCAGACGATAAACGAGATCGGAACCGTGCTGCCTTTTTCAAACCTCGAAGAGGCCGAACGCATCCTCGAGGATTTTGTAAAAGATCTCCGGCAGGAGGGTTTGTGCAATCTGCACACCCAGATACAGCAGCGGGGGGACGGTTGCTTCGAGTTTCGGATCTTAGCGGGTCTTTCCCAGGGAAAGCCTCAGGTCGAGCTGGAATCGATTATGGAGTTTGCCAGGTTCAACCAGCGGGAAGTGGCCCGTATCCAGTGTGAGAATCGGAGGTAGGATGAAGAAGTATCACAACGAGACGATTGCTGGAATCTTTGTGCTGATCGGTCTGTTGGGTGTCGGATATCTCACGGTCAAGCTGGGCAATGTGCCGTTCCTTGCCGACGATACCTATCGGCTTTTTGCGCGATTCAATACCGTATCCGGCCTGAGGGTGGGCAATCCGGTGGAGATGCTGGGCCTGCAGGTCGGGCATGTGAGCGGATTCCAAATGGATCAGGAAAAACAGCAGGCAGTCGTTATCATGAGGATAGAGGAAGGGATCAAAATCTATGACGATGCCATCGCCTCGATCAAGACGGCCGGCTTGATCGGAGACCGCTATGTTCAAATCAATCCCGGAGGCGGCGGCGAGCTGCTGAAGGCTGGAGGAACGATCACCGAAACGGAAGCCCCCGTGGACATCGGAGATCTGATCAGCAAGTATGCATTCGGGGAGGTCAAGAAGAAGGAGTAGTTGAGTGTTCAGTGTTCAGTGTTCAGCCCAGCCGCTGGCCCCCCGATGCGACCAGTTTGATCGAATAAGAAACTATGAAAAAAAATTTTGCCACAAAGACACGAAGACACAAAGAAGGGATATGACCTTAGTGCCTTAGAGCCTTAGTGGCGATTTTCATGTAGTTTTAAACAAGGTAGCAGAGCTAAGAAAACGGCTTTTCTTTCCTGAACACTGAACGCTGAACACTATCACTATGGCTGTCGCTTGTCCTTCAGGATGTGATTGGAGATGACGATGCGCTGGATCTCCGAGGTTCCCTCGTAGATGGTAAAGACGCGGGCGTCTCTGTAGAACCGCTCTACGGCATAGTCTTTGATGAAGCCGTACCCTCCGTGAATCTGGAGCGCCTTGGCCGTGACCCGATTGACCATTTCAGAGGCAAACAGCTTTGCCATCGAAGCCTGGATCGTAAATTTTTCTCCTCTGTCCTTGAGGGTTGCCGCTGCCAGGGTCAACTGCCTGGCCGCTTCGATTTCGGTCGCCATGTCGGCGATGATGAAACGAATCCCCTGGAACTTTGAGATCGGCTGGCCGAACTGGCTCCTCTTCTGGGCATATTTGATGGATGCATCCAGGGCCGCCTGTGCCACCCCCACCGACTGGGCGGCGATTCCGATCCTTCCTCCGTCCAGGCAGCTCATGGCGATCTTGAATCCGTCTCCTTCGTTTCCAAGACGGTTTTTCGAGGGAATGCGGCAGTCTTCAAAAATCAAATCGCAGGTGTCCGATGCGCAGAGCCCCATTTTGTCTTCCAGCGCACCGGTGGTCAACCCCGGGGTGTCCTTATCGAGAACAAAGGCGCTGATTCCCTTGTGGCGCTGGGACTCATCGGTCTTGGCCGTTACCACAACGATGCCGGCGGTTTTACCGGAAGTAATGAAGCGCTTCGTACCATTCAATAAATAAAAGTCTCCGTCCCGGACGGCTGAGGCGGACTGGCTGAGCGGATCGGAACCGGCATCGGGCTCTGTCAGGGCGAAAGCCCCGATCCGTTTTCCGGAGGCAAGCGGCCTCAGAAAACGCTTTTTCTGCTCCTCGTTTCCGAAGCGAAAGATGCTCTCACAGACGATGGAATTCTGAACCGACATCACGACCGCCGTGGCCGCACAGGCGTAGGCGATTTCCATCAGCGCGAGCACATAGCTGATCGTATCCGCGCCTTCACCGCCATATTCCGGAGGAATCATCATGCCCATGAGCCCCAGCTCGCCCATGGCTTCGATGTTTTCCGCCGGAAATTGCTTGGTCCGGTCCCGTTCCGCACTGGTAGGAGAAAGCACCTTCCGCGAAAACTCCCGGACCATCGCCTGGATCATCAATTGTTCGTGAGTCAGATGGAAAGACATCGTTGATTCGTTGATTCGATTATTCGTTTATTTGGGAAACCCCGTTCACTTTTTGACTATTCAACCATTTGACGATCTAACTATTCGACAAATCAACTATTTGACGGTTTACGAATTGTAAATGACCACCAGGAGCTCCGATTTTTCATTGCCGATATTGCTCAGCTTGTGCCGGATTCCGGAATTGAAATGAAGGGATTCTCCGGCTCCGAGTCTGTTGACATGATCTCCCACCGTCACTTCGATTTGCCCCGATAAAACATAGACGAACTCTTCCCCCTCGTGAAGATAGCCGACTCCGGTATGCTCCTCCATGGCTTCCACCGTCACCCGGAATGCCTTCAGATGCTTGTTTTCCGCACCCGGTGTCAAGGTGGTGTAGGCATAGTTTTCGGTTCTTTGGGTATAGGCCTTGATCCGCTTGCTCAGATTCGATTCCTGTTCCCGCAGGAAAAAACCGGAATCGAGATCCAAAGCGCGGGAAATGGTCAAGAGGGTGCCGACCGGCGGGATTTCTTTTCCGGATTCGATCTTTTTCAAATAGTCGATGGAATAGCCGGTTTCATTGGCCATCCAGTCCAGAGTCAGTTTCTTTTCTTCACGGACGCTTTTGATCCGCTTGCCGACCGCTTGAACGGCTCCCGCTTTCTTTTTCGACATGATCGCTCCTGTTCATCTCGCATCTTATCCTAGCCGTTCTGCCACGAAGGCACGAAGACACGAAGGCTTAACCAATCTCGACAAGATTTGTCCTTCATATTCTTCTTTGTGCCTTTGTGACTTGGTGGCTGAGTTGTCGCATCTTTCTAATACTCGTAGAACCCGCGTTTGGTCTTCCTGCCGAGCCACCCGGCTTCGACATACTTCCGCAGAAGCGGGCATGGACGATACTTGGAATCTTTGAAGCCTTCGTAAAGCGTTTCCATGATGGCAAGGCAGGTGTCCAGCCCGATGAGATCTGCAAGCGCCAGCGGTCCCATCGGATGATTCATTCCCAGCTTCATGACGGTATCGATGCTTTCGCGGCTTCCCACCCCGTGATAGAGGCAGTAGACAGCCTCGTTGATCATGGGAAGCAGGATCCGGTTGGATATGAACCCCGGATAGTCGTTTGCCTCGGCCGGTGTCTTGCCGAACTTCGTTGCCAGATTCCAGGTGGTTTTAAACGTCTCCTCCGAAGTCGCCAGGGCGCGGATGATCTCCACCAGCTTCATGACAGGAACCGGATTCATGAAATGCATCCCGATGACTTTATCCGGCCGTGCGGTCTGGCTGGCGATTCGACCGATAGGGATGGAGGAAGTATTGGTTGCCAGAATGACATCCGGCCCGCATGCGGTATCAAGCTGCTTGAAGATCTGAAACTTGACGGGTTCATTCTCGGTCGCCGCTTCGACGATGAAATCGGCAGGGGCCATCCCCTTCAGATCGGTCGTCGTATGGATCCGGCCCGAAACAATTTCTCGCTCCGCTTCGGTCATCCTCCCCTTTTCGACGCTCCGGCCGAGGTTTTTCCGGATGTTCTGAACCCCTCGTTCGACCAATTCCGCTGAAATATCGTGCATGACGACTTCAAACCCGCTTGCGGCCGCGACCTGCGCGATTCCGCTTCCCATCTGCCCCGCACCAACCACGCCGAATGTCCTGATTTCCATGTGAACCTCTCCTGATGTTTATAGGGTATTAAAGACTTGGTTCTTGAGCCCGGATTAGAACTCTTGGATCTATCTTGCAATCAAATCCGAAGCACGAAATCCGAAATCCGAAACAATCTCCAATTACCAAAAATTCAAAGTGATCCAGACACACGGGAGCATTCTGAGCGAATAGATTTTTTCATTTGGGCATTTTGATATTTGAATTTGTTTCGAGTTTCGATATTCGGATTTCGAATTTTGTATCTACCGTTTTACCACCAACGCCACCGCCTCTCCGCCCCCCAGGCAGAGCGAAGCCAGACCGGTCTTTTTGTCCCGTTTGATCATCTCGTGGATGAGGGTGACCAGAACGCGGCATCCGCTGGCTCCGATCGGATGCCCCAAAGCCACGCTGCCGCCGTTTACGTTGACCCGATCCGGATTGAGATCGAGCTCTTTGAGCACTGCGACGGTAGAGCCGCTGAACGCCTCGTTGATTTCGAAGAGGTCCACATCCTTCTTGTCGATTCCTTCTTTGGCCAGGCACTTCGGAATGGCCCATATCGGGGCGACCAGGACGTATTTCATATCGATTCCTGAGGATGCCTGGGCGCCGATGACGGCAAGGATACGGCACCCGAGCGATTCCGCCTTCTCTTTCGACATGACGACGACGGCGGCGGCGCCGTCGCTGATGATCGAGGCGTTTCCGGCGGTCGTCAGGCCGTCTGTCTTGAAGGCCGGCTTCATCTTCGAAAGCGTTTCATACGGGGTCTCCCGGGGACATTCGTCGGTTTCGAAGGCAGCCGGCCCTCCCTTGCGCTGGGGAAGCGGGACCGGAACGATCTCATCCTTGAACCGGCCCGACCGGATGGCCTGGAGGGCTCTCTCATAAGATTTGGCCGCGTAGCGGTCCTGCTCCTCTCTGCCGATGCCGTACTTTTCCGAGCAGAGTTCGTTTGAAATGCCCATGTGAAAATCGTTTACGATATCCCAAAGCCCGTCCCGAACCATATGATCCTGCAGAGCGCCCGGACCCAGGCGGTATCCGAAACGGGCTTTTTCCAGAAAGTAGGGGGCCATGGTCATGTTTTCCATTCCGCCGGCGACCACAACCTCGGCATCGCCGAGCTGAACGGACTGGGCGGCGAGCATGACAGCCTTCAGAGCGGATCCGCAAACCTTGTTGATCGTCAGGCACTCCGCCTCCCAGGGCAGCCCGGCTTTTACGGCGGCCTGTTTGGCGGGATTCTGACCGTATCCACAGGGAAGCACATTTCCCATGATGACTTCATCAACCGCTTTCTTGTCGATTCCGGCTCTCTGGATTGCCGCGCTGACAACCACCGCTCCCAGCTCGGTTGCCCCGATTTGACCCAGGGAACCGTTGAAGTTTCCAAGCGGCGTCCGGACAGCGCTCACAATGACTGCTTCTTTCATTAGAACTTTCCTCCTCCTGTTCAGTTTGATGCTGGATACTGGATGCTGGGTTCTGGATCCTGGATGTTGCCCAGTATCAAGCATCCAGTATCAAGCATCCAGCACTATTCACATATTTCGCCGGTACTTTCCCCCCACCGCAAAGAGCGCCTGGGTGATTTGCCCCAGCGAACAGTACTTAACGGTCTGCATGAGTTCTTCGAAAACATTTCCCCCCGACAGGGCTGTCTGCTGGAGCCGCTTCAGGGCGGAGGGGGCCTGCTTTTCGTTCCTTTTTTTGAAATCGGCCAGCCTCTGAAGCTGGGATCGCTTTTCGGCTTCGGTCGCTCTGGCCAGCTCGATCGATTCGCTGAGTTCTCCATCCCCTGCGTCCGGATCGCGGAAGGTATTGACCCCGATGATGGGAAGCTTTCCCTCGTGCTTGAGTCTCTCGTAGTAGATCGATTCCTCCTGAATCCGGCTGCGCTGATACCCTGTTTCCATCGCCCCAAGAACCCCGCCGCGTTCGGTGATACGATCGAATTCCACGAGAACCGCCTCCTCCACAAGACGCGTCAGCTCTTCCACGATAAAGCTACCCTGGTTGACGTTTTCCGTCCTGCTCATCCCCCATTCGTTGTTGATGATGAGCTGGATGGCCAGGGCCCGCCGAACCGATTCCCTGCTGGGTGTGGTGATGGCTTCGTCGAAGGCATTGGTATGGAGGCTGTTGCAGTTGTCGTAGATGGCGCAGAGCGCCTGGAGGGTGGTCCGCACATCGTTGAACTGAATGTCCTGGGCATGAAGCGATCGTCCCGATGTCTGGATGTGGTATTTGAGCATCTGGGAACGATCCGACCCATTGTATATTTCCCGCATGGCGATCGCCCAGATGCGCCGGGCCACCCGGCCGATCACCGTGTATTCGGGATCCATTCCGTTTGAAAAGAAAAAGGATAGGTTCGGAGCGAAACTGTCCACCGGCATTCCCCTGGAAAGGTAGTACTCGACATAGGTAAAGCCGTTTGCCAGGGTGAGCGCAAGCTGGGTGATCGGGTTGGCGCCGGCTTCGGCGATGTGGTATCCGGAAATGGAGACGGAATAGAAGTTGCGGACTTTCCGATCGATGAAATACTGCTGGATGTCCCCCATCATCTTCAACGAAAAATCGATCGAGAAGATGCAGGTGTTCTGCCCCTGGTCTTCCTTCAGGATGTCGGCCTGAACCGTGCCGCGGACATTCGACAACACGTCGGTCCGAATCTTTTCGGCTTCATCCGGACCGGGGTTGCGACCGGTCTCCTGCTTGAATCGATCCTGCTGCTGGTCGACTGCGGCATTGAGAAACATGGCGAGGATGATGGGGGCGGGGCCGTTGATGGTCATGGAAACCGACGTATTCGGTGAGCAGAGGTCGAAGCCGCCGTAAAGGACTCTGACATCGTCCAGAGTGCAGATACTGACTCCCGAGGTGCCGACTTTTCCGTAGACATCCGGTTGGGTTTCCGGGTCATGCCCGTAGAGGGTCACCGAGTCGAAAGCAGTCGACAGGCGTTTGGCTTCGGAATCGGCCGAGAGCATCTTGAACCGCCGGTTCGTGCGGGCCGGATCCCCTTCACCGGCAAACATTCTGGTCGGATGCTCATCGGTGCGCCTAAGCGGAAAGACTCCGGCGGTAAAAGGAAACTTACCGGGTACGTTTTCTTCCCGGAGCCACCGGTAGATCTCCCCCGGATCCTTGAATTTAGGCAGTGCGATTTTGGGAATCCGGGTGTGGGAAAGCGATTCGGTGAAAAGCGGCACCCGGATTTCCCGCTCTCTGACCCGGTAGACGACCTCGTCCCCGGCATAATCCTTTTCAATCTCTTCCCACTCCTTGAGAACCCGCCGTGTTTCCGGCTCGATTTGGCTTTCCGTCTTTCGAATCTCTTCTTTCAGGCGGGGTAGGAGTGTTTCGGTATCCCCGGACCGGTTTTGGTCGAGGGCTTCCAGGCTTTCCTTCAGATGCCACACGGCCCGAACCGAATCGGCTTGCGAAGCCGTCAGGCGATGATATCGGCGCACGGTTTCGGCAATCTCCGAAAGATACCGTATTCGTGCCGCCGGAATGATGACGGCATTGGAGGTCGACACCTTTCCCGGAGGGCGGTTCAGAGAGGAATGAAGCCGCACCCCGGTTTTTTCGAAAACCGTGTCGAGCAGTGCATGATAGAGAGCGGTTACTCCGTCGTCGTGGAATTTCGAAGCGATAGTGCCGAATACCGGCATATCCTCCGGGGACCGGCTCCAGGCCTTCCGGTTTCGCTGGACCTGTTTTCGGACATCCCGCACCGCATCTTCTCCCCCCCTTTTTTCGAACTTGTTGACGGCAACAAGATCCGCATAGTCGAGCATATCGATTTTTTCAAGCTGTGATGCCGCCCCGAAATCGCCTGTCATGACGTATACGCAAACATCGGCAATATCGGCAACGGTTGAATCCCCTTGGCCGATGCCTGCAGTCTCCGCAAGGATCAGGTCGAATCCCGCCCCTTTCAAAACATCGATGGCATCGGACAATGCGTCGGAGACCTCCGTGCGGGATTGCCGTGTAGCCAGCGATCTCATGTAGATCCGGGAATTGCCGATGGCATTCATACGGATCCGATCGCCGAGAAGCGCCCCGCCGGTCTTCCGGCGGGAAGGATCGCACGTGACGATTCCGACGGTCAGATCCTCCATATCCAGCAGCAGCCGGGTGATGAGTTCGTCTGTAATGGAAGACTTTCCTGAGCCCCCTGTGCCCGTTATCCCGATGATCGGAATCGGAGCGCTCCGGTCGGCGATTCTTTTGGCCAGTTCCGACCGGATCCGGGCCAGGTTTCCGTTTTCTTCGATCTTTGCCTGTTCGACGGCCGTGATCAGATTGGCCACCATCCCCTTATTTGAAGGAGAGAGCCGTGAGAAATCGAAGCGGAGGTCTGAAACGGTCGAAAAATCCATTTCCCGAAGCATATGATCGATGATGCCCTGCAGACCGATGCGGGCGCCGTCTTCGGGCGAGTAGATTTTGGCTACGCCGTATGATTCGAGCTCCCGGACCTCCGACGGGATGATGACGCCGCCTCCCCCGCCGAAGACCCGGATGTGATCGGCTTTTTTTTCCCTGAGCAGGTCGACGATATATTTGAAAAACTCGATGTGGCCTCCCTGATAACTGGATATACCGATACCCTGAACGTCTTCTTCGATGGCGGCATCGACGATTTCCTGAGCCGATCGGTTGTGTCCCAGGTGGATGACTTCGGCGCCGCTGTCCTGCAGGATCCGCCGCATGATGTTGATGGAGGCATCATGGCCGTCGAACAGAGACGTTGCCGTTACGACTCGAATCTGATGCGCGGGTCGATAACCCGCCGTGTCGGCTTGCATGGCTCCTCCTGTCGTGTGAATGGCTGCTGTGAGGTATCCGGTATCGGGCATCCGCCGGTTGAGAGGAACCCGCCGGTGCCCTTGAATGCCTCAAGTATAGGTCATCTTGCCTGCAATTTACAGTTCATATATAGAACCGATGAAAAAATCAAGAGTCCAATCCGTAAGAGGTCATGATATCGCCAATTATTTAAACTTGTTAGCAGCTTTGAAGAAAGGACTACTTCCAACCCTCCGCCTTTGCAAAACCTGTTGACAAGATTTATCCTGCTTGGATATGCTGATTTCGACTGGATCCACCCTTGCAGCCGCAATTCCTGGCCCCCCTGTTTCCGGAGAGGAGGTTTCATTGGATTTCGATTTGACAAAAGAGCAGGAGATGATCCGAAAAGAGGTCCGTAAGTTTGCCGAAAGTGAAATCGCACCGGTTGCCGGCGAACTGGATGAAAAAGAAACTTTTTCTCCCGAATTGACGCAAAAAATGGGGGAAATCGGATTGTTCGGAATGTTTGTTTCTGAAAAGTACGGGGGGCAGGGACTCGACTATCTTTCCTATATCATCGCCGTCGAGGAGATCGCCCGCATCGATGGCTCCCAGGCCGCCACAGTGGCAGCCGGCAATTCTCTGGGCATCGGTCCGATCTATTACTACGGCACCGAAGAACAGAAAAGAAAATATCTGCCGAAGCTCTGCAGCGGAGAAGGACTGTGGGGGTTCGGACTTACCGAACCGACAGCCGGTTCCGATGCCGGAGGCAGCAAGACGACGGCAGTGGAAGACGGCGATACATGGGTGATCAACGGGTCCAAGATTTTTATTACAAACGGCGCATGCGAGCTCTCTCTAGGGGTTACCGTTCAGGCAGTCACCGGAGCCCGACCCAACGGCAAGCACGAATATACCTGTTTCATCGTAGAACAGGGGACGCCCGGGTTCAAAGCAGTTTCAATGAAGAGGAAGATGATGTGGCGTTCGTCCGATACCGCCGAACTTTACTTCGATGATGTACGAATTCCAAAAGCAAACGTTCTCGGGGCGAAAGGGGACGGACTGCACCAGATGTTGAAGACCCTGGACGGCGGCAGGCTCTCGATTGCTTCCATGGGGTTGGGAGGCGCACAGGGGGCATACGAAGCGGCCTTGAAATATGCGAGAAAAAGGGTTCAGTTCGGGCAGCCCATCTGCAAATTCCAGGCGATCGCTTTTAAGCTTGCCGACTCCGCCCTGGAAATCGAATGTGCCAGAAACCTCACCTACAAGGCCTGCTGGCTCAGAGATCACGGCAGGTCTTTCGAGAAAGAGGCGGCAATGGCAAAGGTATACTGCTCGGAAGTGATGGGGCGTGTCGTCGACCGTGCCGTGCAGATCCATGGCGGATACGGGCTCATGAAGGACTACAGCGTGGAACGGTATTATCGGGACCAGAAGCTGCTGGACATCGGTGAAGGAACCTCTGAGGTTCAGCGGATCGTCATTTCACGCTACATCGGATGCTAGAAGAACCAGAAGACAGAGGTCGGAAGACAGAGGTCGGAAGTCGGAGGTCGGAGACAGAGGTCGGAGGTCAGAGGTCGGAGGGCAGCGAAGAAGTTGAGAAGTTAAGAAAGATATTTCGTTCTTTCCTTCTTTCCTTCTATCCTTCTCGCTCTTTCCAGAAAGGAGGATGAACCATGGGGGAGGCGGTTTTACGGGTCGATCGGAAGGATCACACGGTTTGGCTGACGCTGAATCGCCCGGAGGTGATGAACGCATTCAATTTCGAACTGCTCCATGCGATTCGGAATGAAATCGACGAGATCCGGTTCGATTCCGAGGTAAGGGTCGTCATCATCACGGGAGCCGGTGACAAGGCCTTCAGCGCAGGCGCGGACCTGAAGGAGCGGCGTTCGCTCTCGGAGGCTCAGGTAAAGCGATACATATATACCATCCGAAATCTTTTTACAGATATCGAATTGTTGAACAAACCGGTGATTGCGGCCGTAAACGGGCTTGCACTCGGCGGCGGCATCGAATTGGCTCTCGCCTGCGATATCCGAATCGCTTCTACAAATGCCACCCTGGGATCGACCGAAACCCGTCTTGCCATCATTCCCGGAGCCGGAGGGACGCAGCGTCTGCCGAGGCTTATCGGCAAGGGAAAGGCAAAGGAGCTTATCTTTACCGGCCGGCGGGTGGATGCACAGGAGGCTGTTTCGATCGGGCTCGTCAACCGGGTTTGTGAACCCGGACTCCTTTTGGACGAGTGTCGGAAAATGGCCTCGGCGATTTGCGAGGGGGGCCCGATTGCCGTCCAACAGGCAAAATATGCCATCGATTACGGCATGGAAACCGATCTTCATACCGGTCTGGCGATCGAATCCAATGCCTACTGGGTGACCATCCCAACAGAGGATCGGCTCGAAGGGCTTGCCGCATTTCGCGAAAAAAGAAAACCGGTCTACAAAGGGAAATAAGGGAAAAATGTCCAATGCAGAATTTCCAATGTCCAATTTCCAAGCACGAAGAAAACGCAGGGCCTGAATCGGAGAACACTTCTCTCTGCACCGGATTGGGGCTTGAGAGTCCGATCGAAGGGCATTAACATAATACCATGGAATTTTTATTTTCAGGTTGCAGGCGGTTGCTTGGTGGGGGTTCGGAAATTCGATACCGGGACCTGTACCATTTGACTTGATCATTGGAAATTTTACATTCTACATTGGACATTGCAAGGAGACTTCAGAATGGCGCATTTATCCTATCCGAAAAAGGTCGTTCTCGGCGATATCACGGTAAGAGACGGCTTTCAGCATGAGGAAAGGTTCATTCCGACCGAAGCCAAGCTATGGGTTGCGGAGCAGTTGATACTTTCGGGCTTCAAACGGATCGAAGTCACAAACTTCGGCAATCCGAAAGGGATGCCCCAGTTCGTGGATGCCGACGATCTGATGAAGCGGCTTCATAAAAGCAAGAAGATCGGCCATCTGCTGAAAAATGTCGAGATGACCGCGGTCACGATCCGGGAAAAGGCGGTCGAGCGGGCCGTTCAAACCAGAAAGGAAGGCTTCGGTCCGGATCGTATTCTTTTCATGGTATCGACCAGCGAAAGCCATCACCGGACAAACTCGGGGCTTTCCCTCGAGGATTACTGGAAGATGTGCGAAAGCTACATTCCAAAAGCCCATGAGGTGGGAATGAAGGTGTGCGGCACGGTCAGCACTATCTGGGGGTGCCCGATCGAAGGCCCCACGGAATTGAAGAAAGCCGTCGAGTTCACCCAAAGATGGCTCGATATCGGCGCAGACGATATCGAGCATGCCGACCACGACGGATCGGCTCCGCCCGACAGGGTCTACGAATACTTCTCCATGATCCTGGATGCCATTCCGGACCCCACCAAACATGTGGCTCATTTCCACGTCACCCGCGGCTGGGGCCTTGCCAACGTTCTGGCGGCGCTTCAGGCCGGTATCACGCATTTCGAGTCGACTCTGGGGGGCACCGGCGGACAGCCTGCGAATTTCATCGACGGCGTGCCGGTTGCAGGTACCGGCGAGTACTACTATCCGGATCCGACCATCACCGGTCTGGTCTCGACAGAAGACATGGTCGTGATGATGGACGAGATGGGAATCGACACGGGGGTCGATGTGGACGAAGTTTTAAAAACCGGACAGATGATGGAGAGGATCGTCGGGCGTCGACTCCGTTCGGAATGCGCTCATACGGGCCGGATTCCGAAGGAGATGACCGGACGCGGGTCGGCATGAAAAGGAGAAGCAAATGGGGAAAGAGGAGATACCTCACATCAACGTAGATTTTTTCGAAGACCTCACCGGCAGTATTTCCAAGGAGAAGCGGTCGGCCGTCGATGAAGTGGGAAAACGAATCCGTTCGCTCAGGCAGCAGAAGGGATTATCCCTTGAAGAGGTCTCGAGGATGACCGGCTTCGAAATCGATTTTCTATCGGGAATCGAAAACAATCAAATCCAGCCGCAGTTGGGCACGATCATCAAGCTTTCCAAGGCCCTGGACAGCGCCTTTACCCGGCTGGTGTCGGGAGTGGGGGAGCGGCTCTATTCGGTCACTCGCAATACAGAGCAGAAAATCGTCCACAGGTCGACTTCACGCAAGGGAAAAACGCAGGTTTACAGTTACAAGAGCCTTGCTCCCGAAGTAAAAGGCCGCCATATGGAGGCGCTGATCGTTCAACTCGAAGAGGCGCCGGATGAGGGGACCTCGGTTCACGAGGGAGAAGAGTTTATCTACGTGCTGACCGGAATCGCCAGATTGAAAATCGGAGATGAGATTTTTCTGTTGAATCCGGGAGACAGCGTCTATTATCTTTCGACCGTGCCGCACCTGATATCGGCGGAAAGCGGGCAGGCGACGATTCTGGCGGTCATCTATGAAGGATAGAGTGCCGAAGCTGAAAGCTCAAAGCTGAAAGCTCATTTCCGATCCGCTCCTTCCAGCCAGATGGCCAGGAAGCATTTCTGAGCAAATTGCTGCCACTCGACCTTCGCATCGGTTGAGCGGCTCTCAGCCGGGACGCGCTCACCGGATGCATTCTCCTCGATCTGCTGCCGGATCTTTCCCTGAAGCAACGCGATGAGAAAGGCCGGCTCTTCCCTCATGAGGATTCTTCTGAACTGGAGGCGATAGTTGTGAATCAGTCGGATTCCTTCGATGTCGATGTCATAGATCTTCCATTCCTTCGCCCGTTTTCTCATGCTGTATGAAATGGAGATATCGGTAAGGTTTTTCCGGATAATCTTCGTTTTCACCACGGCCCTGCGATCGGAGATCATTTCGTGGGAAAGGTATGCGACAACGTTGTTCAGGCATTCCTCTTGGATTCTTTTCAAGCAGACCGAGGTCAGCAGTTGTGAAAAAAGACGGGTGAACTCTTCCCTTTGACCGAGCGAAAAATCGATCCAATAGGAAGAAAGCGAGCGCATGCTGATTTCTCTGAAATCGAAAAGCTGGTGAAATGTGGTCCAGGCATCCTCTCCGGAGTCGATCTGAAGGGTAGAGACCGGATGATTCAAAGGACCGATGACTTTCTCGAGCGGGCCCCGGAGCGCTTCGAGGGGAGAGTCATTGGAGCCGGAAGCATTCGAAACCAGAAGCAGAAGCGAGCAAACAGTGAAAGCGATCTTCGATAATCTTTTCTTTTCCTCATTCATCGGCTTACCTCGCCATGGCTGATCGTTCGCATTCCGTTGCTAGGATACTTTGCCAAACACGTATTTGCTGATGAGTTCTTCGATATCGAGCGCGGACTCCGTTTCCGTGATGTAGTCTCCGGGTTTCAGTTCGACATCCGAGCCACCCGGCGAAAGTTTGATATATTTATCTCCGATGAGACCGGCGGTTTTTATCGATGCGATCACGTCGTCTGTCAACTGGATGTCCCTTCTGATTTTCAGTGTAACGACGGCGATCAGTTTTTGCGGGTCCAAAGCGACTTTCTCCACAAGTCCGACCTTGACGCCGGCCATCTCCACGTGCGTCCCCGGCCTCAGCCCGGAAACGGATTGAAACCTGGCATGAAGAGAATAGTACTTGTCTCCGAAAACCTCCACCTTGCCCAGCCGGATCGATAAATATCCGATACAGACAAGACTGATGATGACAAAGATGCCGACCCACACTTCTACCGAGGATCGCTTCATTGAAACCTCCATTAATCGTGACGGAATTCGAAATGCAGGGTTTTTGCCGATGCGGCATCGGCGATCAGCCTTTCAAATTCGCTGTTTTCCTCAACCTCGATGATTCCTGCACCGACTTCGATCTTGAATCCATCGTAAGGGGTCGACTGGATGATATCCCGTCCGGTGATGTTTTCGGCCAGCTTCGAGCAGATCATCCGGGCCTGGCCGATGTTTGTATCCGGCAGCATCAGCATGACGGTATTGAATCCATGACGGATACAGGTGTCGGTGATGCGCAGGCGATTCTCGACCTGATCTGCGAAATTGATCAGCAGCGTAAGCCCCAGGGTGTGTCCGGCGGCTGCGGTGATCTCATCCAGGTTCTCCAGACGCAGAATGATGATTGAAAAAGGAAGAGCGCGCCGGGTGAGCCATGACAGCCCCTCTCCGTACCGCCTTTGGACCAGAGGGAGAGCCGACATGCCGGTCAGCTCGCCCCGGGTGCTTTCAAGGCCTTGAACAAACTCCTGCACCACGGGGTCCGATACCCGCTGGATTTCCTCGGGGGTGCCTTCGAATTGGATGCGGCCCTCATTGAGCATGGCGATTCTTTGAGAAATATAGAAAATATCCGGAATTTCATGGCTGACGATAACGCCGGTGAAACCGAATTTTCTTTGAAAATCCGAAATCAGATGGTGTACCGCACTCTTACGAATCGGATCCAGTCCTGTCGTGGGCTCATCGAAAAGGACAACCTCGGGGCCCGTGACAAGGGCCCTGGCCAGCGCAACCCGCTTTTTCATCCCGCCTGAAATCTGAGAAGGATAATTGTCTTCGATCTGCCGGATGTCTAGCCTGCGAAGCTGTTCCTTTACCTTTTCCCGGATCTCCAGATCCGACATCTGGGTCCTTTCCTTCAACGGAAGGGCGATGTTCTCATATACCGTCATGGAATCAAAAAGCGCATTGCCCTGAAACATATAGCTGATTTTGCGCCTGAGGGCCTTGCGCTCGGGTTTTTTCATTGCCGACAACGGCCGCCCCTGGAACCGCACACAGCCTGAATCCGGCTCCATCAGCCCGATAATGTGTTTCAGCAGTACGCTTTTGCCCACCCCGCTCTTTCCGATGATCGTGGTGATTTCGCCCCTGTAGATGTCCAGGCGGGTGTCGCTGAGGATCTGAGAGTTCCCAAGCCTTTTGGAAACGTTTTCAAGCTGTATGAATGGTTCTTTCATCGGGAATCAAAGTAAAAAGGATGTCAGTATATAATCTGCAATCAGTATCAGCACGCAAGACATCACCACCGCCGAAGTGGTCGAAAGACTCACGCCCTTTGCTCCGAAACCTTCCGCCCGGGTGTGCGTGAAGTATCCCTGATAGCAGCAGACGGTCGCCACCAGGAGAGCAAATGCGATCGATTTGATGAATCCGCCGTTGATGTCCGTCATGGTGACTCCGGTTTCCACCCGGGAAAAGTAAGTTCCTCGATCCATCTGGAGCAGCAGGGACCCGGACACATATCCGCCGAAGATGCCGATAACGTCAAAAACCGCCGTCAACAGAGGAAAGCTGAAAAGGGAGGCGGCCATCCTCGGGCTGACCAGAAATCGGATCGGATCGATATCCATGGTTTCGAGGGCATCGATCTGTTCGGAAATTCTCATGATCCCGATTTCGGCGGCCATTGCCGATCCTGCGCGACCCACCACCATGATGGCCGTCAGCACGGGCCCCAGTTCCCGAACCAGGGAAAGGGCGACGGCAGCCCCGAGAAGCCCCTCGGATCCGAATTGAACGAGCGTATAATATCCCTGAAGACCCAAGACCATACCGGAAAAAGTCCCGGTCAAACAAATGACAAGCAGAGACTTGGTGCCGATAAAAAATATCTGATGGACGATTTTCGTGAGCTGAAACGGAAGTGAAAAGATCAGAAGAAACGCCTGAAAGAAAAACAGGGCGATTTTTCCGGCCTCCTGGAAGAGGGTCAGCGCCCATCGGCCCAGAGCGCCAAGAGACGATTTCAAAATGGAATCGGAAGACTTCATCGTTTAGCCCTGCCGCTCTTTCCATCACTCCGGTAAAAATTTCCTTTTATGGTCAAGCATATAGGTAAACATCCGCACTTTGTCAAGGATAGAAAGGGGGGGAAGACGGGTGAAGCATCTTGACATCGACACCTGACTTGCGCTAACGGCTTTAGGTCGGGAACCGATTCCCTCTGCTTTTCTCACGCGGAGACGCTGTTCGACAGGGCTCACAGCCCAGAGCTTGTCGAGGGGCGGAGGCGCAGAGAATGACAATTAAGAATCTCAAATCAAAAATCTAAACTCTAAAATGGGGTGGAGCCGATGGCAGATTCCGATCTAAGAATTGAAGATCTCGATCACGAAAACACCGCCCGATTGCTGATGGACTTTTTCCATCGCATTCTGATTCATTATACGCTCTGGTTTACCGAAGTGAGGGATGAAATGGGAATGGAAAAAGCGCTTGAGGTTCTCAAGAGCGCCTCTTTCCGCAGCATCGAAATACAGATGAAACGGCTTTCGAATCCGCTGGGATTCGAAATGAAAGATCAAATCCCCAAACCTCTGCTTGAACTCCCGAAAGAGAAGCTTCTTGCGCTGATGGACGCAGTGGCGGTCAACTGGCTTGCCAACGACGGCGTCTGGTTTCAGGTGGTCGAATTTTCATCCGGAATGACGGAGGCCAAGCGCTGCAACGACAACTGCTGGGCTCATTTCTCCCCCTTCGAGGCGTGGTCTATCCGAAACTTTCTTGCTCTTCCCGAATCTCCGGGTCTGGAAGGCCTCAAGACCGCACTCAATTTTCGAATCTATTCCCGAGTCAACAGATATTCCTTCATCCACGAGGGGCCGAACGGCTTCGTATTCCAAATGAACGATTGTAGGGTACAGTCCGCCAGGAAACGGAAGGGGATGGCTGATTATCCGTGCAAATCCGGGGGGATGATCGAATATACCTCTTTTGCGAAAAGCATCGATCCGGCGATTCGAACCGAATGCATCGGATGCCCCCCGGACGAGCACACGGAGGAGTGGTACTGTGCCTGGCGGTTCACCATCTAAGGTATTGGTCCAGGATAAAAAGCATGCTAACATAAACCGCTTCAGACGGACTTGGAGAACCAGTGCGGCTGCCATGTGGATCTACGACGACCTTTATTCATGGGAGGGGTGGGGGGGCAAGCTTCGGCTGGCCAGCGGTTCCTGCCGGTTGCGTATTTTTGATTTTCAAAAGAACGAGAAGCACGGCTTGAAACATCTGAGACCGGTTATCGCAATCACCACCGATGTGCCGGAGAGTCGGATGTCGATCAAAGGCTGTGCCGGTCATATCGCCACCGGAATCGTAGAGACGTTCGGAATCGACCCCCAGCGGATGATCTATATCGAATATTATCCCGGAGTCGTATACGGTCCGTCGGGCAGGCATGAAATTCCGGAAGCGTTCGAAGCGGTCGAATTCAGTTGGCATGAAGGTAAGGCCGTTCAGCCGAAATGGCGTCCGTTGCGACCTCCGCTTTTGGATGTCGTAAAAAGGTTGATGACGGAAAATCATCAGGAGTAAAGGAGGCAGCGGAATGTACAGAAGTCTTCTATGCATCGGAATCCTTTGTGCGGTCTTTATCCTGCCGTCGGCGGCACTCGCAGGGCCCCCGACGGATACGGCAAAAGAGGGCGTGGATCGGGTGGTGGCGGTAGCCGCAGATAAGAGCCTCGAGCTTTCCGCCAAAAGGGAAAAGATCCGGTCCATCGTAGCGGAGTTCTTCGATTTCAACGTACTCTCCCGATTGACCCTCGGACGGCACTGGAAGCAGTTTTCACCCGAGCAGCAGGAGAAATTTGTTCAATTCTATCGGAAGCTGTTGGAAAACGTTTACATGGATCGAATCCTTGCCTATAGCGGCGAGAAGGTATTGTTTGAAAAAGAAACCATGAATTCGGAGAACAAAGCCGAGGTCGAAAGCAACATTTCCACCGGGGCACAACAGATTCCGATCGACTACCGGATGGTCAAGAACAAGGGGAATTGGAAAGTCTATGATGTGGTGATCGAAGGAGTCAGCATGGTCAGCAATTATCGGAGTCAGTTCAATGAGATTCTGGCGAAGCAGAGCCCCGATGAACTGCTCAAAACCCTGGAGGAGAGGGTAAAGGGGAGTTGAGGATTTCCGTTGGGAAATTCACAGGAATGGCGGGTCGGAAGCGGAGATGAAAAGAGAGAAGCCCGAAGTGCACGGAGTCCGTCCCCGCGGCGGCGTAGATTTCATCCGGCGGGATGCGGATACGCTCCTGCTTGCATTCCGGGGAGACTGGCAGCTTGGGCAGACATCTCCTTCGGAGGAAGATCTCGG